>CANBUA010000025.1 GCA_947372535.1 Burkholderiales bacterium | reverse complement strand
CACCGCATGGACGGTTTCTCGCAGTACTGGAGCCAGGGCGACGCCGTCGGGCGCGCCGTGGCCATCATGTTGCTGATCATGTCGATCGGCGCCTGGGTGGTGATCTTCTGGAAGGGCTGGCTGCTGCGCCGCGCCCGCAAGGACCTGGTGGTGGGCACCGCGCTTTTCTGGCGTGCCCATGACCTGGGCGCAGCGCGCCAGAGCCTGCTTGAAGTCGACCGCGAAGCGCTGCTGCTGCCTTTGCTGGATGCGGCCCAGGCCACGCCCGTGGCCGGCTCGCTGGAAGCCCAGGGCGACCGCGAAGCCCAGCTCACCCGCCGCGTGCGCGACAGCCTGCACGATGTGCTGACCCGGCTGCAGGCCGGCCAGGTGCTGCTGGCCTCGGTGGGCGCCGTGTCGCCCTTCGTGGGCCTGTTCGGCACCGTCTGGGGCATCTACCACGCCATGGCCCGCATCGCCACCGAAGGCTCGGTGAGCCTGGACAAGGTGGCCGGCCCGGTGGGCGAAGCGCTGATCATGACGGCCGCCGGCCTGGCCGTGGCCATCCCTGCCGTGCTGGCCTACAACGTGTTCGGCAAGTTCGTGTCGGCCTGTGAAGCCGATCTGGAAGGCTTTGCGCACGACCTGCGCGAAGCCCTGCTGGGCGCCGGCCAACGCCGCGACCGCTGAGGGGTCCACCATGGCTTTCGGACGACTCGAACGCCCTCAGGGCACGGCCCCGATGAGCGACATCAACATGACGCCGCTGATCGACGTGATGCTGGTGCTGCTGGTCATTTTCATGTTGACGGCACCACTGATGACCTCGCGCCTCAAGCTCGATCTGCCCAAGGCCGACACCCCGCCCGCACCCGAAAGCCAGACCCCCGTGCTGGCCCTGGCGCTCACGGCCGATGGCCACTTGTTGCTGGATGAGAAGGACGTGAGCCGCGAGGCCCTGGCCGTGCAGGCCGAAACCCGCGCCAAGTCCAATGCCAACACCGAAGTCCAGTTGCGTGCCGACAAGGCTGTGGCCTATGGCAAGGTGGCCGAGCTGATCGGGCTGCTGCAAAAGGCCGGCCTGAACCGCATCGCCTTCGTCACCGAAGGTGGCCCGGCCGAAGCGGGCGCCGATGGCGCGCCGCAAGCTGCCCCCGCAGCGCCCACCCCTGCGGCCAAATAAGCCTGATCCCATCGTGTGGATAGCCCGCGACACGCCGTCGCGGGCGGGCTTCTTTGGGGGATCGCGGGCCAGACCGCAGCGCACAATGGCTTCAACCGCTTGCTCCGGAAGTCGCCATGGCTGCCCCCAAATTTCCCACCCAACGCTTCGACAATGCGCAGGCCGCGCTGGACCACGTCACGCGCCTGTATGACTCGCAGATCGCCTACCTGCGCGACAGCCTGCAGCGCTTTGTGGCGGGTGAGCACATCAAGCACCACGTGCGCGCCAAGTACCCCTTTGTGCGCATCCACACCGACACGGTGGCCCGCGCCGATTCGCGCCTGTCCTACGGCTTTGTGGCCGGGCCGGGCACGTATGAGACCACGCTGACCCGCCCGGACCTGTACGCCGACTACTACCTGGAGCAGTTCGAGCTGCTGCTCAACAACCACGGGGTGCTGATCGAGGTGGGCCTGGGCGCCGACCCCATCCCCGTGCACTTCAGCCTGGACGAGCACCAGCACCTGGAGGGCAGCATGCCGCCCGACCGGCGCCTCTTGCTGCGAGATCAGTTTGATCTGCCCGATCTGGCCCGCATGGACGATGGCATCGCCAACGGCACCTATGAAACGCGCGGCGGCCCGCGCCCCCTGGCGCTGTTCACCGCGCCACGGGTGGACTATTCATTGCACCGGCTGCGCCATTACACCGGCACCTCGCCCGAGCACTTCCAGAACTTCGTGCTGTTCACCAACTACCAGTTCTACATCGACGAGTTCGTGCGCATGGGCCATGAGCTGATGCGCCGCGCGCCCGATCCGGCCAACCCGCGGGATGACGACGACTGCATCGCCTTCGTGGAGCCGGGCAATGTGATCACGCGCCGTGTGGGCCAGGCCGTGCAGGCGGGCGACGCGCTGGGCGCCGTGCCCCCTCGCCTGCCGCAGATGCCGGCCTATCACCTGATCCGCCGTGACCGCAGCGGCGTGACCATGGTGAACATTGGCGTGGGCCCGGCCAACGCCAAGACCATCACCGATCACATTGCCGTGCTGCGGCCCCATGCCTGGATCATGCTGGGCCACTGCGCCGGCCTGCGCAACACCCAGCAGCTGGGCGATTACGTGCTGGCCCACGGCTATGTGCGCGAAGACCATGTGCTCGATGAAGACCTGCCGCTGTGGGTGCCGATCCCGCCGCTGGCGGAAATCCAGCTGGCGCTGGAAGACGCTGTGGCCGACGTGACCCAGTTGCATGGCTACGAGCTGAAACGCATCATGCGCACCGGCACGGTGGCCTCGACCGACAACCGCAATTGGGAGCTCTTGCCCCAGCGCGAGCCCGAGCGCCGCTTCAGCCAGAGCCGGGCGGTGGCCCTGGACATGGAAAGCGCCACCATCGCGGCCAATGGCTTCCGCTTCCGGGTGCCCTATGGCACCTTGCTGTGCGTGAGCGACAAGCCGCTGCACGGTGAGCTCAAGCTGCCGGGCATGGCCAACACCTTCTACCGCGAGCGCGTGGATCAGCACTTGCGCATTGGCCTGCGCGCCATCGAGCGGCTGCGGGCCAACGGCCTGGCGCAGCTGCACAGCCGAAAGCTGCGCAGCTTTGCCGAAGTCGCCTTCCAGTGAAGAACAGGAAGGTTGCGGCCCCATCAGGGGCCGTCAGGGTCAGGCGGCCAGGGCGGCCGGCGTGATGTCTGCCGCGGGCAGCACCTCACGGCGGATCTGGTCGCCGGCCAGGCCTTCGGCCACGTGCAGGTCATAAGCGGCCTGCAGATCCAGCCAGTACTGCGGCGTGGTGCCGAAGAAGCGGGCCAGACGCAGCGCCGAGTCCGGGCTGATGCCCCGACGCTCGCGAACGATGTCATTGACGCGGGGCGCTGGCACGTGCAGCCGAATGGCCAAGCCACTCGCCGACAGCCCGTGCTGGGACATGAACTGTGCGCGGAGGATCGCGCCAGGATGGACGGCGTTTGAAATGGTCATGTCGAGTAGGATTTCATGGATACTGACGCGATGCTATGAGCTTTGTGCGCCACACATTGTCAATAGCAGGACAATTAGATGCGGCGCATCTAACCCCCGTTGGGGGGTGAGAAGCGTGAATTCCTTCCGTTAACAGCATCACGCTTTCATGGCGCGTCGTACCGAGTCCACCCCGCTAAGCCTCTTGCCTGCCTTGCAAACCCAGTTGTGGTTTGCAACCTGCGATGTGGATTTCCAGCATGCCCTGGTGGATCGGTCGCGCCTGTGGCACATCAAGGCGGGCGATTACCTGTTCACTCAGGGCGACGACCGCGAAAGCCTGTGTTGTGTGGTGGCGGGCGCCCTGAAGCTGGGCTCCACCGACCCCCACGATGGCAGCCTGAAGCTGACCTTGTACGTGGAGCCTTACACCTGGTTTGGCGAGGTGTCGGCCATCGACGGCCTGCCGCGCAGCCAGGATGCCGTGGCCGATGTGGACAGCACCGTGCTGGTGGTGACGGGCTCGGCCTTGAGCGACTGGCTGGAAGCTCATCCCAAGAACTGGCGTGATCTGGCCCGGCTGGCCTGCGGCAAGCTGCGCATGGTGTTGGCGGCGCTGGAAGACGCAGCCACGCTGTCGACCGAGCAAAGGCTGGCGCGCCGTCTGCTGATGTCGGCCACCAATTTCGGGCAATCGACCCAGCCGACGCTCAAGCGCCGGGTGCGCCTGCCGCAGGATTACCTGGCGCGGATGCTGGGCGTGTCGCGGCAGACGGTCAACAAGGTGCTGCGTGCGATGGAGCGCGAGGGTGTCCTGTCGTTGCACTACGCCGAGATCGAGATCGTCGATTTCCTGGGCCTGCTGCAGCGTTCGGGCAACCTGGAAGCGGCCCAGAAGTACCTGAACATCCCGACGCCGGCTTCGATGGCCGGCCACCTGACTGGTTCACCGACCAGCCCGGCCAACCCGGCCAGTCCGGCGGTGTGAGGCCGAAGCCAGGACCTCAGCGCGGGCTGCGAGGCTTGACCTTGGCGGCGGCGCGCAGGGCCTTGGCGCGGGCGCTGTCGACATCCACATCCGCCGCCAGGGCCACGCCCATGCGGCGCTTCACGAAGCTTTCGGGCTTGCCGAACAGCCGCAGGTCGGTGCCCGGCTCTGAGAGCGCTTCAGCCACGCCATCGAACACCAGATCCGCTGCGTCCACACCGCCATAGATCACGGCCGAGGCGCCGGGGTTGCGCAGGCGCGTGTCCACCGGCAGGCCGAGGATGGCGCGGGCATGCAGCTCGAACTCGCTTTGCGCCTGGGTGCACAGGGTGACCAGGCCGGTGTCATGGGGGCGAGGGCTCACTTCGCTGAACCACACCCTGTCGCCCTTCACGAACAGCTCCACGCCGAACAGGCCCTGGCCCCCGAGGTTGTCGGTCACGGCCTTGGCGATGTCCCGGGCGCTTTGCAAGGCGGCGGTGGCCATGGGCTGGGGCTGCCAGCTTTCGACGTAATCGCCGCTGACCTGCTTGTGGCCGATGGGCTCGCAGAAGTGCGCGACCACCTCGTTGGCCTGATCGCCATGGCCCGCAGCACGGACGGTGAGCAAGGTGATCTCGTAGTCGAAGTCGATGAAGCCTTCGACGATGATGCGGCCGTGGCTGACGCGGCCACCGGCCATGGCGTGATCCCAGGCCTGGGTGACATCGGCCGGGCCGTCGATCTTGCTCTGGCCCTTGCCGGAGGAGCTCATCACGGGTTTGACGACGCAGGGATAGCCGATGCCCGGCAGGCCGTCCACACCGTCGATGGCGGCTTGCAGCTCGGCCAGCGAATCACAGAACCGGTAGGGGCTGGTGGGCAGGCCCAGGGTTTCGGCGGCCAGGCGGCGGATGCCTTCGCGGTCCATGGTGAGGCGGGCGGCGCGGGCCGTGGGGATGACGCGCACGGTGCCGGCGGCTTCCAGCGCTTCCAGCTCGGCCGTGGCAATGGCTTCGATCTCGGGCACCACCAGGTGGGGCTGCTCGGCCTGGATCAGGGCGCGCAGCTGGGCCGCGTCGCTCATGGCGATGGTGCGGGCGTGGTGGGCCACCTGCTGGCCGGGGGCGTGGTCGTAGCGGTCGACGGCGATGGTCTCGACGCCCAGGCGTTGCAGGGCCAGCAGCACTTCCTTGCCCAGCTCGCCCGAGCCCAGCAGCATCACGCGGGTGGCCGAAGGGGACAGGGGGGTGCCCAGGGGCGGGCGGTGCACGGTCGACATGGCAGGGGGCTCCATCAAAGGCAGATGGAGGGATTGTCATGCAAGCCGGGGGCCGGGCGATCAGCTGTGTGGCCAGCTCAGCCTGAAGATCGAGCCGCGGTCGGGCTGGCTGTCGACCGTGAGGGTGAGGCCCAGGCGGTCGGTGAGCAGGCGCACCAGGGCCAGGCCCAGGCCGGAGCCTTCTTCCTGGGCCACGCGCGGATCTTCCAGCCGCACATAGGGCTGAAAGATCTGGTCGAGTTGTTCCGCTGGGATGCCGATGCCGGTGTCTTCCACCTCGATGGTGAGCGGCTGCCCGCCGGTCATGGGCGCCCGCAGGCGCAGCACCACTTCGCCGGCTGGGGTGTACTTGAGGGCGTTGTTCAGCAGGTTGCCCAGCACCTGGCGCAGGCGACGGCCATCGGTGCGGACCGCCGTCCAGTCCGGGGCCTGGGCCGAGGCCGGGTTGGGATCGTCGATGTCCAGGCGCAGATCGAGGCCGCGTGCCTGGGCCTGCGGACGCCATTGATCGCACAGGTCCTGGCCCAGGGCCACGAGGTCGACGGCTTCGTCACGCAACTCCCAGGCGGGGTTCTCCAGGCGGGTGTATTCGGTGACGTCGCGCAGGTGGGCATCGAGCTGGGCTGCGGATTCGCGCAGGCGGTCCACGGCGCGCCGCTCGGGGTCGGTGCGGGCCTTGAGCGCCAGCAGATCCACCGAACCCAGCATGGCCTGCAGGGGCGAGCGGATCTCGTGCGACAGCATGGCCAGGAAGCGCTCCTTGCTCTGGTGGTGCTCCAGCTCGCGGCGGCTGATGCGACCCTTGAGGGTGCTGATGTATTGCAGTGCCAGGATGTAGGCCGGGTTGGAGGTGAGCGTGGATGTCCACAGGTGGATGGACATGGTGTCCTGGGGGCGCTGTTGCCAGGGCCAGCCAAAGGCCACGAGGTACAGCAGCACCAGCCCCGCGTAGTGCAGCCAGCACAGCTCGGCGGCTCCCCGTTGCAGCATGACGAAGGCGCCCACGTACAGCAGCGGCATGAACTGCGATGCCGAGGACATGGACACCCAGCCCACCATGGTGTTCTGGGTGGCGGACCAGTAGACCGCGCCCAGGCAGAAGAAGCTGGCCGCGGCCATGGTCACCAGGGTGTTGCGGTGGCTGTGTTCGGGGTGGGTGCGGGCCTGGATGGCCGAAAACACCGCAGCCAGGATGACCACCGGCGCGCCCCACTGGTCCCAGACGGTGTTCAGCCCCTTGAGCTGAGCCTGGGTCCACACGGCGCCCACGCCAATGGCGGTGGCCAGGTTCACCCAGAACACCAGCCGGATCTGGGCCAGGTCCCGCCTGGCGGCGCCTGCGGGCAGCTGTCGTTCAGGCATGGCGCTTGGCCACGCGGTCCAGGCTGCTCTGGATCGCGGCGGTCAGCACCGCCGGGCGCACGGGCTTTTCAAAGAAGGTGACGCCCTGGGTGCGCAGGATGGTGGCCAGGGTGGCTTCGGAGGCGGTGCCGTCGCGCAGCTGGCCGGTGAGCAGGATGATCGGGGCGTCGGGTTGCTCGGCCCGGATGCGCTGAACGAGGGCCTGCGAGGTGCGGCCGCCCGCCAGGATCAGGTCGACCACATAGGCGTCGTGGGCCGCGCCGGGGCTGGCCAGCAGGGCTTCGGCGCTCTGGTAACTGTCGGCGGCATAGCCCAGCTCCTTGAACCAGTCGGCCAGGGCATCGGCCGAGCGGCGGTCGTCGTCCAGGACGGCAATGCGGGCCGGCGGGCTTTCTTCGGGCGCATGCGGTTGCAGCTGCTCGACGTCGTAGCGCGGGCTGTGGGCGCTTTCGCGGTTCAGCCGATCGGTGCTGCCCACCATCCAGCCCTTGATGGGGTGCAGGGTGGCCAGGAGGGCCGAAGGGCCGGGTTGGTTGCGCAGGGCACCCAGGCGCACATCGCAGTCGAGGGTGATGTCGTCCAGGTAAAGCGTGGCGGGATAGCTGGCCACGGCACCGTGTGCACCGGGGCCCTGGCTGCCGCCCGTGGCCATGGTGGGCGACGTGAACACCTGTGTGGCGAACACCGAATCCAGGCCTTGTCCGAAATGCCGACACAAGCCCAGGACTTCGTCGAAGGTCCAGGAGGCGCCCTTGAGCTTGCGCCGCGCCTGGCTGATGGACAGCTGGCAGATCTGGGCGACCAGGGTGGCCTGCTGCCGGCTGAGCACGCCATGGCGCGACATCAGCTCGCTGAGGCACTGCGCCACCCATTCGCCCAGCGGGTCGGCCGCAGCCAGGGCGCCGCTGTCGGCGACGTCCTGCGTGTCGTGCTCGTCCATGGCGTCCTCCTGGCAAATGGGGTGAATCGTGGCTGGGCGCGATTATGACCGGTGTGCAGACCGGGCTGCAAAGATGCATGCAACGGTAACAAAGATTCATTATTGCGCCTGTGCGTCAAAAATGACCACTAAAATGGTGGCGTGTACCCGCTGTCACAACAATATGGGGCACTGCTCAGGGAGAGCTTGATGGATCGGACCAAAAGAGGAGTCCGACCGGGTTGATCGGAATTGGGGCCAGACGGTCCGATCAGGCCGGACGCCGCAAGGCTTTGCAAAACCACCCCTCGGGGTGGTTTTTTTTGGGGCTGTGCAAATTCAGTGGTTCTGGTGGCCGCGGTGAGCCCAGGCCGTGGTGCGCTGCTCGATCAGGGCGAACAGCTCATACAGGAGCATGGCCATGCTGCCCAGCACCTCCTTCACGCCGTATTGGGCACAGGGCAGCATCATGATGTCCTCGGCCTTGGCGCCGCGTGCTTCGAGGTTGAGCAAGCGCACGGATCTGTATGCCGCCTACATGCTGGACAATGAAAAGCTGAAGAACTTCCAGAAGGGGCAGTCGTCTGGTGGGCGTGCGACACGCCTCCTGAGCTGCTCCACCCGCCCCATGCCTGACTCCCGGACACCTGCTTCGAATCTGCCTGTTGACCGGGCCTGTCTGGGCCTGATGGCCGCGATGCCGCAAGAGATCGCGGCCATCCTGCCGCACCTTCAAGGGGTGCGTGCGCAGAGCCTGGCGGGGCGGGTGTTCCACCATGGCCGCTGGCATGGCCAGCCCGTGGTGGCCGTGCTCTCTGGCATCGGCAAGGTGGCGGCGGCCACCACGGCCACCTTGCTGTGCGCCAGGCTGGGCGCCGATCACCTGGTGTTCAGCGGGGTGGCCGGTGGCCTGGGTGCCGATGTGGCGGTGGGCGATCTGGTGCTGGGCACGCATTTTGTGCAGCACGACATGGACGCCTCGCCTTTGTTCCCGCGCTTCGAGCTGCCAGGCACGGGCCGAACCGTGCTGGAGAGCGATGTGGCGCTGTCCGACGCGCTGAAGCAGGCGCTGGACGATGTGCACGAGCACAGCGAGGTCTGGCAAGCGGTGCAGGCCAGCGGCTTTGTGCGGGCGGGCGGCTCCCGGCTGCATCAGGGCCTGATCCTCAGTGGTGATCGGTTTGTGGGCGACGAGGGCCTGAGCGGCGCCTTGCTGGCGGCCTTGCCGGATGCGCTGGCCGTGGAGATGGAGGGCGCGGCCGTGGCCCAGGTCTGTCACGACCTGGGCGTGCCTTTTGCCGTGATGCGGGCCATCTCCGACCGGGCCGATGATCAGGCCCATGTGGATTTCAATGCCTTCCTGGCAGCGGTGGCCAGCCCGATGGTGGCCGCCTGGCTGGACCGGTGGCTGGCGCGGCGCGCGCTGACCTTGCCAAAGTGATCAGACATGTCATGTTTTCTGGCAGGGTGAACGGCAGGGGCTCACGTTTGCCCTGTGGATTCCGATGGCCCTCCGAGAAGTCCGGTCCGGCGTGGATCGGTTCGAGTGCACTCCGGAGACGCCGCAAGTCCGACCGTTCAGACCATGCCCCAGCCACGCAGGAGCAGCTGGCGCAAGACAGCCGCCGCCTGCTGCATGGCTTGACCGACAGCCTCGCCTGGGTGGCGTTCGACATGTCGGGCAGCCTCATGGCCTGTTCTGCCTGCCCAAGGAGCGCAGTCGTCGACCTGCGCAGCGGTCCATCGGCTTCGGGTGAATTCCACCGCATGGCTCAGGGCGGGCGGAACCTTCAGCGAAACACGGCGATGGCCTCGGCCAGGCGGGCCGCCTGGGCCTTGAGGCTTTCCGATGCGGCCGTGCTTTGCTCCACCAGCGCGGCGTTCTGCTGGGTGATCTGGTCCAGGTCGGACATGGACTCGCCCACCTGCCCGATGCCGCTGGTCTGCTCGCGTGTGGCGGCGCTGATCTCGGCGATCAGGTCGGACACGCGGGTCACCTTGGCCTGCAGGTCGCTCATGCCTTCACCTGCCTCTGCCACCAGCCTGGAGCCCGATTCCACCGTGTCCACGCTGTTCTGGATGAGGGACTTGATTTCCTTGGCGGCGTCGGCGCTGCGGCGCGCCAGGCTGCGTACCTCGCCGGCCACCACCGCAAAGCCGCGGCCTTGCTCGCCGGCGCGTGCGGCCTCCACGGCGGCATTGAGCGCCAGGATGTTGGTCTGGAAGGCGATGCCATCGATCACGCCGATGATGTCGGCGATCCGGCGGGCGCTGCTGCTGATCTCGCCCATGGTATGCACCACGCCACTCATGGCGTCGGTGCTGGCGCGCACCGCGTCGCTGGCCGAGACCGACAGCTGATTGGCCTGCATGGCCGTCTCGGCATTGGCCTCGACGGTCGAGGTCATCTGGCTCATGGCCGAAGCCGTCTGCTGCACGCTGGACGCGGCCTTCTCGGTGCGAGTGGACAGGTCGTTGTTGCCCATGGCGATTTCGCTGCTGGCCACCTGGACATTGCCGATCTGGCCGGACACGTCGTTGATCAGCCAGCGGAACATCAGACCCAGCTGGCCGATGGCCCGCAGGGTCATGCCCAGTTCGTCGTTGCGGTTCATGTGCTGGATCGTCTGGCTCTCGCCGGAGGCCACTTTCATGGCGTCGCGCATCAGTGCTTCGGCAGGTTGGGCGATCTGAACATGCAAGGCCCAGCTCACGCCGCCCAGCACGGCCGCCGACACGGCCGCCACGAAGCCCACCGTGGCCAGCGAGGCGCCGGTCAGGCTGGTGCCCACCACGATCAGGGGCCAGGCGCCGGCCACGATCAGGTGAATGCGTGCGCTCAGCGACATGGTCTGGTTCAGGGAGCGCCAGCCCATCAGGCCGGTGCGGACGACCAGGCCCTTGTCAAAGCGCAAGCTGCCCGCCTGGCCTTCCCGAAAATCCTTGTACAGCGCCTCGGCCTGTTCGACTTCCTGGCGATCGGGTGTGGTGCGCACCGACAGGTAGCCCACCGTCTGGCCTTGTCGGATCACGGGCGCGGCGTTGGCGCGAACCCAGTAGTGATCGCCGTTCTGGCGCCGGTTCTTGACCAGGCCCGTCCAGGGCTGGCCGTTCTGGAGGGTGCGCCACATGTCTTCAAAGGCCTGCACCGGCATGTCCGGGTGGCGGACGACGTTGTGGGGCTGGCCTTTGAGCTGCTGATCGGAATAGCCGCTGGCTTCGACGAAGGCCGCGTTGGCGTAGGTGATTTTGCTGTGGGGGTCCGTGGTGGACATCAGCGTCGCATCGGGCGAAATCCGATATTCCCTGCCAGTCACAGGCGTATTGGTGCGCATAGGGGTTCTCAGTCGACACGAGCCAGGAAGGATGCTCGACACCGAGCATGGATGTAGTCAACGTTTTCGGAGCCAGGCCTGGCCTCTGTAGCGAATATTTGCTTGTGGGGTGAAAGGGGTTTGAGGTTTGGGCGAATCCATTGAACCTGGGTGTTTTGGATGAATTTGTCGACGAATATCCAATTCAAACAATTTGGTGATTTGTCCATCGTGACCGACTTGCGCCAAATCCCACCTCAGATCGCCTGCTTTCATCCGAAACCGATCAGGTCGCCCAGCAGGCCTTCGGCGCCGATGCGCGGGCCCGCTTGCGCCAAGTGGGCGCCATCCTTGCGCGCCTGACCCACATCCCCGGCGTGCTCCACCTGCTTCCCGAACAACTGCCAGGCTCAATGCCATCGTGGCCATGGCACTGGAGCTGGCCCAGGCGTTGGCTGCGGTGCATCTGGCGGGGGGCATCCACAAGGACATCAACCCCTCGTACATCCTGCTGGAGGGCCCGGCGCGCCGGGCGGTGCTGACCGATTTCCACATCGCCTGCTGCTGCGCCGAAGAGCGCCAGGGCTTCACCCAACAGAGCCACATCGCCGTCACGCCCGTTCTTCATGGTCAGGCGCCTCTACGGACCAAAGGCCGAAGTGCTGATAGGCAAGTGGACCGCACCGACCTTGCAGTGAGCGTCGCAAGCGAACCCATCCGACACAACTGGCATGCTGGGAGGCTGCTTCACTTCATCAAGCCGGCGTGAACTTGCTTGCGGCTCAATGAACCCGCAGCACCTCAAACTGCTGTCGGATGGGCGCAAGCTGTATCGACACCTCATCGCCCTCGCATTTGCCCAGCATGGCCCTGCCCAGCGGGGCTGCGCTGCTGATGACCTGAACGAGCTGAGCACCGCTGACCAATTTCATGCTGCCCCCATCCGGGCCGAGAAAGAGCTGTTGCTGTTTGTTGTCGGCATCGACCAGGCAGACCAGCGCACCGAGCTGTATGCCTTTGCTGGCATCGTAGGGGCGCGGGCGGAATTGGCGCCAATTGGCCATCGCCTGGCGGATGGCATCGGCGCGACGTGCTTGGCCGGTGGCCAGGTAGGCGGCTTCAAGTCCCAAAGTGTCGTATTTGTTTTCGGCGATGTTTTCTTCGTGCGTCGCCGTTTCATGGGCCGCCCGCGCTGCCTGTTCGGCTTGCAGCAGGTCTTCGGCGAGCCGTTCCAGCACCTGCTGCTGCAGCAAGAATTTATCCATGATGAAAGGTCGGCATCTCGACCAAGCGGGGGTCTGGTCTTGATTATGAAGGGCTCCACCAGCCCTCGACGCCTCTGCTGACGCGCATCAAGGCATGCGGATAGGGCGAGAATCACGGGCTGGACTGCCCCTGCTCGGCCAGGCAGCCCGCCCCCCATTTCCAGTTGCTGCCGCCAGCCCCCTCATGACCGACGCTCCATACACGACCTTGCCTCAGTGGCCCAACGCTTATCCGGCCAGCGGCGCCAGCGCCACCCTGAAACGCCTCAACGAGGATTTCCGCGTGACCGAACTGCCGCTGCAGCTGCCCTCCGGTGAGGGCGAACACATCTGGCTGGACGTCGAAAAGAACGGTGCCAACACCGCCTACGTCGCCCAGCAGCTGGCCGAGGCGGCCGGCGTGCAGGAATGGGACGTGGGCTATGCCGGCCTCAAGGACCGCTACGCCATCACCCGCCAGTGGTTCAGCATCTATCTGCCGAGCGGCAAAGCCGGCGAGACGCCCGACCTGACCCAGCTTCAGCACCCGGAATTCAAGGTGCTGAGTCAGAGCCGACATGTGAAGAAGCTGCGCCCCGGTGATCTGCAGGGCAACCGGTTCCGCATCGTGCTGCATGACGTGAGCGGCAGCCGCGATGCGATCGAGGCCAACCTGAAGGCCATTGCGACACAGGGCGTGCCCAACTACTTCGGCGCCCAGCGCTTCGGCTTTGACGGCGGCAACGTCGAGCAGGGCCGGGCCATGCTGGCGCGCGAAATCCGCGTGCGCAACCCGAAGAAGAAGGGCATCTACCTGTCGGCGGTGCGGTCTTTCGTTTTCAATGAGGTGCTGGCGCTGCGCATCCAGCAGGGGCTCTGGGGCCAGACCTTGCCCGGTGACGTGATGGACGAGGCGGGCCGGCCCACCGGTCCGCTCTGGGGGCGCGGCCGCGTGAGCACCACGGATGAGGCGCAGGCCCTGGAAAACGGCGTGGCTGGACGCCATGCCACCTTGTGTGACGGCATGGAACACGCCGGTCTGGATCAGGATCGCCGCGCCCTGGTGGCGAGCCCGGTGGACATGACATGGGCATGGCCGCAAGCCAATCAACTGGTGCTCACGTTTGCTTTGCCCGCCGGGAATTACGCCACGTCCGTTCTGAACGAAATCCTCGGCACCACGGAGCCTGAGCGGCACACAGAGCACGAGTCTGCGGCTGTCGAAGATGGTGGCCTCACCTCGGGTTGAAGGGAGCAGACCCTGTTCATGGCACACCGGTTGCCGGCCGATGAGTCCCGCCCGCAGGGCCGCAAGCAGCCTGAAGCTGGCATTGAGCGATACGCCGGGCTGAAAGTCAGTGCGGTCTGTCAGACGGAACAAGCACTGTTGCGCATCGTTGGGTTGCCCATGTGCTGCCAGTACACTGCACCTCAGTTCAAGGTTCCAATTGACGGAGCAAACACCCACCATGGCTAGCACCTGACTCGCGGCATGGCCATACATCAACTGATTCGGCAAGGTCGTCTTCGTCTCGGCATGACCGAGCAACAATTTGCGGACGCCGTGGGTGTCAGTCGGGGCGCGGTTCAGCAATGGGAGCGGCCTGCGGGCACGGCACCCAGGCGCAGCAACCAGGCTGCGGTGGCCAAGCTGCTGGGCATCTCCATTGCGGAACTTGTCTCAGGGGGCTCCAACGTGGTTGCGGGGCTTGACCTGCGGCGTCAGGTGCCGCTGGTCTCCGAGGTCGAGGCAGGCAACTACACCGTCATCGACAACTTCAAGCCCGGACCCAAGTTTGAGACCGTGCCCGTCTCGGTGCCGGTGCAACGCCACACCTACGCGCTGCGCGTGCGTGGGGACAGCATGGTGAGTGAAACCGCAGATTCGTTCCCGGATGGCTCGATCATCATCGTCGAGCCCGAGATGCAGGCCATCCCGGGTGACTACGTCATCGCCCTCAACACCGACAACGAGACGACGTTCAAGCAACTCGTCAAGGATGGCGGTGACCTCTACCTCAAGCCGCTGAACCTGCGCTATCCCATCAAACCACTGGGCAGTGCCACCATCATTGGTGTCGTGCGCGAGTTCACCAAGCGGTTTCGATGAGCCTGCTCGCCGGCTTCGTCGCGGGCTTCTCGTCACCCAAAGCGTGATAGTCTATCTATCAATGTGACTCGGTTGGCTCATGGGCCGACCAGCGTGCTTTTGGGCATGGATGAGACCGACATCGACTACTTCAAGCCAGACCCAACGCTCAACACGGAACCCGCCACCGGTCTTTCGCAGGGCAGCACCTACGTGTTGCGTGTCCTGGGCGACAGCATGGTGAGCGAAGGCGCAGACTCGTTCCCGGACGGCTCGACCATCACGGTGGATCCCGATCTGCAGGCATTGCCCGGGGACTACGTCATCGCGGTCAATGGCGTCAACGACACCTTGTTCAGGCAACTCGTCTTGGAAGGCGATGTGCTCTGCCTCAAGCCGCTGAACCCGCGCCATGCCACCCAGCCGTTGGGCGGTGCCGCCATCGTGGGTGTGGTGCGCGAGCTCACCAGGCGCCTTCGATAGGCCAGTCTGGCAACGCCCTTGCCCTTGCAACGGCCAGGTCGCCCATGATTGCGCCACCTCCGCAACGCAGATAGCATAGCTATCCATGGCAGCCAAGCCGCCTTGCGGTTTGGCCAGAAGCAGTTCAAGACATGGGCGGAGGAGCGTTGTCGGGCATGGACAGCTTGATCACCGGGCAGGGACGCCAATGCATCCCGCCTCGCGGCACATGCTCTGGCGGAGGGCATCCATGTCCAGCGTAAGTCGGGCCCGTTTCATCAACCTGGCCGTGGCCGGCTATCTGATGTTCGGCTTGGCGTGGCTCGGCCTGTCCGACATGTTTCTGGCCCAGGGCATTTTCTTCGTGGTGGCCACGGCGGTGATGTTCTTCCTGGCACTGCGTGCCGTGCCAAGGTCTGCCGCTCGTTCAGAACAGATACACGATGCGATGAGCGCTGGCGCTTCGGGGGCGTTCACGGGCACGCGCCCGCGTTGGCTGACCTGTGCCTTGGCCATCTTGTTGCCTCTGGCCATGCTCGCGGTGCGCCAGCACATGGCCGTGGCGTTCGGGCAGCGGCCCTTGCTGATCCTGTTCATCCTGCCCGTCATCTTGAGCGCGATGGTGGGCGGTGCAGGCCCCGGCTTGCTGGCCACCGTGGTGGCCGCGCTCGCTATCGACTACGTGATCATCCCCCCTTTGGGCAGGCTGGAGACCGGGTCGGGCGTCGATGCCTTCCAGTGGCTGTTGTTCATTGTCAATGGTGTCATCGTCTCCTTGCTGGCGGAGGCTCTGCACCGTGCCGTGCGGCAGGCCAAAACCGATCGATTGCTGCTGCGCTCGGTGATCCAGTCCACGCCGGATGCCGTCTCTGTGAAAGACCAGCAGGGCCGCTATGTGATCGTCAACCCGACCATCACCCACGCGCTGGGCATGGCGGCAGACCAGATCCTGGGGCGCCGCGCCGACGCGTTCATGCCCGCGGCCGAAGCGGCCGACCTCGTGTCACGCGATCGGGAGGTGTTGGACAGCCGCTCCCCGTCGGTGTGCGAACACACCATCCAGACCACCAGCGGTGTGCGCCACTACCAGACCGTGCGCGGCCCCGTGATCGGGCCCTCGCAGGCGCTGAAGGGCGTGGTCACCGTGTCTCGCGACATCACGGCGCAGCGTGCGGCGTCGCTGGCACTGGCGCAGAGCGAAGGCCGGTTGCGGCTGGCCCTTGAGGCGCTGCGTGACGGCATCTGGGACTGGGATGTTGCCACCGGACAGGTGTTCCGGTCGCAGCGCTACCTGGACCTGGTCGGTCGGGATGCCAGTGAAGACACGGGCGACTTCGCCTTCTTCGCCTCGGTGGTGGACCCTGAGCACCTGCCGCGTGTGCGGCAGGCCGTCGACGCGCACCTGAATGGTTTGGCCGATGGCATCGACATGGACTTCCGCCTGAACGCACCAGCGGGCCCCGAGCGCTGGCTGGCGGCCCGGGGCCGTGTGGTGGAGCGCGGCGCCGACGGCGCGCCATGGCGTGTGGTGGGCACGCTCAGCGACGTCACCGAGACCAAGCGCTTCGAACGTGAACTGGAAAGCCATCGCCATGAATTGCAGCGGCTCGTTGACGAGCGCACGGCAGAGCTGGTCTCTGCGCGGGATCTGCTTGCCGAGCGCGAGCGCTTCCTCCAGACGATTGCCGACGCCGTGCCAGCGCTGGTGGGCTATTGGGGTGCGGACTTGAACTGCCGCTTTGGCAACAAGGCCTATTTCCAGTGGTTTGGCAAGACACCCGAAGCCATGATCGGCCTGTCCTTGCACAGCCTTCTGGGCGCTGAACTGTTCAGCAGCAACGAGCCCTACATCTCGGGCGCCTTGCGCGGCCAGCCGCAGCGCTTCCAGCGCACCCTCACGCTTGTCGATGGCTCGGTCGGGCACACGCTGGTCTCGTACATCCCGGATTGCATTGGCGACGAGGTACGGGGCTTCACCGCCATCGTCACCGACGTGTCTGATCTCAAGCGAGCGGAACTTCAGCTGGAGCAAGTCAACGAGCAACTGGCGCAACGTGCGGCCGAGGCCGAAGATGCAGCGCGCGCCAAGAGTGCCTTCCTGGCCAACATGAGCCACGAGATTCGCACGCCGATGAACGCCATCATCGGCCTCAACCACCTGCTGCGGCGCGATGCCACCGACGGGCTGCAGCGCGACCGGCTGGCCAAGGTGGACGATGCCGCCCGGCATCTGCTGCAGGTGATCAACGACATCCTGGACTTGTCCAAGATCGAAGCCGGCAAGATGACCCTGGAGCGCAAGGAGTTCGGGATTGACGACGTGCTGGAGCGCGCGTCGGCGATGGTGCGAGCGCGGGCGGCGGAGAAGGGCCTGGAGCTGATCGTGGACAGCGATCACCTGCCCAGCCGCGTGATTGGCGACCAGACCCGGCTGTCGCAGGTCCTGATCAACCTGCTCGCCAATGCGGTCAAGTTCACCTCGACGGGCTGGGTGCGGCTGCGGGGCATGCTGAGCAGCCAGCACCAGGGCCGCCTGCAGGTGCGCTTCGAGATCCAGGACACAGGACCGGGCATCAGCGAAGAGCAGCAATCCAAGCTCTTCGAATCGTTTGAGCAAGGCGACAACTCGACGACGCGCTTGCATGGCGGCACAGGGCTGGGCCTGGCGCTGACACGCCGGTTCGCGGCCCTCATGGGCGGGGAGGCCGGGGTCATCAGCGCCGTCGGTGCCGGCAGCACCTTCTGGTTCACGGCCGAACTCGAGCCCGCCGAACAGGATCGGGCGCCGCAACCTGGCCACACCCTGCAAGGGCTGCGAGCGTTGCTCGTCGATGACCTGCCCGAAGCCCGAGAGGCCCTGGGCGACCGCTTGCGCATGTTCGGCATGGACGTGGAGAGCCGGCACGACGGCCCGAGCGCCTTGGCCTTGCTGAGCGAAACAGCCCGAGAGGGCGCCGCCTTTGACGTCATGATCGTCGACTGGCAGATGCCCGGCATGGATGGCCAGCAGGTGATCCACCATGCCCGCGGTGCGATGGCCGGCGGAACGCCTCCAGCCATCCTGGTCACGGCCTATGACGACCAGGCCATGTGGGCGGGCGCGCGCGAAGCGGGTGTAGGCGGGGTGCTGCTCAAGCCGGTCACGGCCACGGCCCTGACCGATTGCCTGGCCCACGTGTTGCGCCGCACGGGTGCGCCGCAGTTCATCCATTCGCCAGACGAAGCGGCGGCAAGGTTGCAGAGCCACCATCGTGGCCGGCGCATCCTTGTGGCGGAAGACAACCCCGTCAATCGGGAAATCGCCGTTGAGCTGCTTCAGTCGGTGGGGCTGGTGGTCGAGACGGCGGACGATGGACAGCGCGCGGTGGAGTTGGCACTGGCACACGACTATGCGCTGGTGCTCATGGACATGCAGATGCCCGTGCGGGACGGGTTGGATGCCACGCGAGAGATCCGCAGGCAACGCGGGCCAAGGATGCCGATTGTGGCGATGACGGCCAATGCATTCGGTGAGGACCAGGTGGCCTGTATGGATGCAGGCATGGATGACCACCTCGCCAAACCGGTCGACCCTGACCGGCTCTACCGCACCCTGCTGAAGTGGTTGACAAGCACGGACGTCACCGCTAACGCCACTGATGATTCGCCCAAACCGATGGCCGGTGAGCCAGGCCACGCGTCGAGGCGGCCGCTTGATGAACGCCTGGCCCTGTTGCCTGGCTACAGCCTCTCCCGCGGGCTCGCTTGCATTGGTGGCGACGTCAACAGATTGGTCAAGGTCCTCAAGACGTTCATCGCCACCTACCGCGATGGCGATGCGGCCTTGCTTGAGGCCGCCAACCAAGGTGATTTGGCGGGGGTTCGGACCATGGCGCACGCCATTCGCGGGGCCTGCGCAACCGTCGGTGCCATGGCGATATCCGAACTGGCCGAGGCGCTTGAACAGGAGGCTGCGTTCTCGGAGCGCGATCATGAGTCGATCAAGCTGATGTCACAACAACTGCATTTGGCGCTCCAAGGGCTTGCCCAGGACGTTGCCCGCGAGTTGAGCCAATAGCGCAAGGCAACTGGCAAGCTGCTTGAACCGTTTGGCGCAAGGGCGGCGTCTGAGGCGGCCAACTTGCTTGCGTTTGGCTGTGCTCAGTCAGTGGCCTTGAATGGGGCGAGGCCACCGGCAGTCGACGTCTGGAGACACGCCAGCACTTGGGCGCCGAACGTCTTCACGTCAATGGGTTTGGAAAGGTAGCCGTCGCACCCGGCGGCGAGCATGTTGGACTCGTCGTCCCGCATGGCAAAGGCCGTGAAGGCGACGATGCAGATGTGCCGAGTGGCCGGATCGGATTTCAGGTCCCGGGTGATGTCGAGACCGTTCTTCCCCGGCATCTGGATGTCCATCAGGATCAGGTCCGGACGAAAGGTCGCCACCTTTTGCATGGCTTCGACACCATTGGCTGCGGACTCGACCTCGAAGTCCCCGGCCACCAGCACGAACTCGGCAATGGCGATGTTCATCGCGTTGTCGTCCACGATCAGGACCCGTGCGATGCTCACAGCATCACCTCGGTATCCGATGCCATCGGACGGCGCCAGCGGCGCACACTCTCCAGCACGGCACCCATGGCGCCCCCCCCTTTGATCAGGATGGCGCGTGCCGAACGCGCCAACCTGGCGTACTCGTCGTCCGTGAGCATCATGCTGGTCCAGATGAACACGGGCACGTCCCGAACGCCATGCAGCCGTTGCAGAGCGTCAAGCACCTCGAAGCCATCGAATGCAGGCATCATGAGGTCGAGCACGATGGCGTCGGGACGTTGGCGTTCGACTTCCTGCAAGGCCATGCGGCCGTCCTGGAAGCATGCGGCATCGATGTCGATGCTGGCCAGCGTGGCGCGCATCAGATCCAGCGATGCGTCGTCGTCGTCGATCACCATCACCTGAGGGCGCCGGTCGCCGGCCAGCTTGAAGCGCGCCATGGCAGCCACGATCTCGTCGCTTCGGATGGGCTTGCACAACACGTTGGCAATGGCGAAGGTGGCGCTCAAATTCGAGTCGGTGGGCATCGTCACGCCGACCACGGGAGACGCGTAACTGGCCCCGGAGTGGCGGATGTCGTCGAGCAACTCCAGCCCACGCTTGTCCTGCAGCCCCAGGTCCAGCGTCATCGCCGCGTAGGCCGTCTCGCGTGCACGGCGCAAGGCGTATGGACTGTCGGATGCACCGTCGACCTCGAAGCCGGCTTGCGAGAGCGCTTCCACGAGCAGTGCCTGGTCGCGAAGATCGTCCTCGATCACCAGCACACGCTCGGCATCGCGCTCGCTGGCGTCCTGGGCTGCGGCTTCCTGGCGTGCCCTGTCCACGCCGTGCGTCCGGTTCAGCACCGCAAAAAACAAACTGCCTGCGCCCGGCGTGCTGCGCACGCCAATCTTTCCGTCCTGTTCCTGCACCAGCCGCTTGGTGAGCGCCAGACCGAGGCCCGTTCCCTGATGCTGCTTGCTGTAGCCCGAATCCAGTTGCTGGAACTCGGTGAAGAGTCTGGGTAGGTCCGCCGCCGAGATGCCGATGCCGCTGTCTTCGACTTCGATCCGGAAGTGTTCGGGTCCCGCACCGAGGGCCCGCACTTCCACCCGTCCACCTTGTGCGGTGAATTTGATGGCGTTCGACAGGAAGTTGAAGAGCACCTGCTTCAGGCGTGCGGGATCGAGCGTCACGTCGACGAGGTCGGCATCGATGTCCACGGACAAAGCGATGCCTTTGCGGTCGATCTCTGTCGTCAGAATGTCCTTGACCTCCTTCAGCACCGATCGCAGCTTGACCGATTCCGGGTAGAACTGAAACTTGCCGGACTCGATCTTGGACAGGTCGAGCACGTCGTTGATCAGTTTCAGCAGGTGCCGTCCACTCGTGCCAATGTGGCCCAGGAAGAGCTGATGCTTCGGTGAATCCGGTTTGACAAAGCCCGTGTGCAGCAGATCCGCGAATCCGATCACCGCATTGAGCGGCGTGCGCAGTTCATGGGACATGTTGGCCAGGAACTGGCTCTTGAGTCGGCTTGCCTCCTGCATCTGCCGGTTCTCGGCCTCGATGGCGGTGATGCGCTGCTGATCCGCCTCGGCGCGCTTGCGAGCGGTGATGTCCTGCAAGGACCCTCGAACGCCCACGATTTCGCCCGTGGCCGATCGAACCGCTTCGGCCCGTGCGCTCACCCAGATCGGACTGCCATCGGCAAACAGCGCCGGCAGTTCCAGCTCGAAGGCAGTGCCAGACATCGCCACTTGCTGTTTGGCCAGACTGAAGCGCTGCCATGCGTGCAGCGGATAGAGCGTGCCGCATTGCGCTGCCAATGGTGGGATGGTGTCGCGTCCGAAGATGCGGCACATCTCGTCGCTGTAGAGGGTGTGGTTCGTCCTCGCGTCCCAATGCCAGCTCCCGATGTGGGCGATGCGTTGGGCATCTGCCAGCACCGCGTCACGCTCCCGCAGGGTCGCTTGCGAAGCCGCCAATGCCTGAGCGCGTTGGCTCAGCAATTCAGAGGTGCGGACCATCGCCCCGGCCGCTTCATCGGCCTCTCGAAAGCCGGCGACAAATGGACGCGGGCCTTTGCCGGACGCCAAGGCCTGGGCAG
The DNA here is from genome assembly GCA_947372535.1 of Burkholderiales bacterium. The sequence goes on along the minus strand of CANBUA010000025.1, from coordinate 5,509 downwards.
ATTCGGCCAGGGCCTGGACCGATCCCGCGATCCGATTGGCCAGGCGCCGGGCAAACCACGCACCGGCAAGAAGCAACAGCAGGCCACCGGTGCCCAGCAACATCAGATTGCGCTTCAAATCGGCCTGGAGGGGGGCCAGTGGAATGGCAATGGCAACCGTCCACAGTGATTCTGACGATCGGCTGTAGACCAGGAGGGACGGCACACCTTCCTTGGTGACCGATTCGAAGGCCGCCTCGTTCGCCCCCTGCAGGCGCCGGGTGATTTCCGGATTCACCGGCTTGCCGACGAACTTCTCGCCATGGGCCGACCTCACCGCGATGAGGCCAGCCCCATCGGAAATGCTGCTCACCCAATCGGCAGGGAGCCTCTGTTCGCTCAGCACGGGCTGGAGCAGGTCCGTACCGATGCTGATGCCCAGTGCATAAACGACCCGCGTGCCCGAAAGCACCGGAACCATGACGACGACTCTGGGCTTGCCTGTCACCGCGCCCTGGAACACGTGCGTCACGAGGGGCTTGCCGGTTGCGAAGACGCGCCGCACGTCATCCGCCGCTGCGTGCTTCGGCAAGGGCGTGCCCCACGGCACCAGGGTATTGACGATTTGCTGCCCGTCAGCGTCAGTCAGGACGACATTGGTGCCAAAGCCTTCGCTCTTGATCAGCTCGCTCGCGCGCCGATGCAAGCCGGGCCAGTCTGCCAAGGCGATGAGACGCGAACCCGCCAGGGCAACGGCCGCAATCCTGGCCGCGTCGAACTGACCATCGACGACGGACACCATCGCACGCGCCGTTTGAGCAGTGTCCTTCTCGATCTGCTGGCGCCCGACCTCGTACATGCGGTAGATCAGGACGCCCACGCCCGCCAGCCCCGGGACGAGGCACGTGAGCAGCAGCCCAAGCAGCAGGGCACGCAGCGACGGGATGGAACGCTGACGTGGCAACGGGCTTGAGGCCGATCGCGAATCGAAGGTCACAGAGGACGTGGTCATGGGTGTGAGCGCAGTGCGCCGGAGCTTCGCATCAGCCCGAGCAATCGCATTCATGGAGCAAGGTCAAGTCGCTACGCCGGTTGGACAAATCAGCCACTTCTACCTGGACTTCTTGACCGCGTCTGTACCCTGCCGCACATCCTGCATGGGGTGCGGCGCAGGCCACCTGCGACCAATGGCTCGACAAGCTGCGTGAGAGTGTGAGCTGGCGAACAGACCCGCCGCAGGCAAGCACCCTACGGTGCATGCAGATGGTCATCGCCAACACCTTGTTCGTGTTGGCCGCCCATGCAAGGAGAAAATACATGGACTTGCTGTTTCTCGTGATCTTGCTTCTGGTGAAGTTCGGGTATCTCGGCCGACGTGGCGGCCGGGCATAGCTGGCCAGCCAGGTGGCCGATGCGATGCTCGCCGACCCGGGGCACAACCTGGAAGCCTTCGTGCAGGACGCGGCCTTTCCCTGTCTGGGCGCGCGCTCTGCCTTCAACACGGGGCGTGTGCACATGGGCCGCTACGGCCGTTTGGGCGATGAGCGCGCCTTGCCACTGCAATCGTTGTGCGATGCCCTGGCGGCGTTCTCGAAGGCCTACCCCGACCCTGGCGAGTTGCCCGTCACCTGCATCGCGCTCTTCGATGACGATGTGGCTGACGAGCAGGACTTCGAGCGGCGGCTCTGGCGCCACTTGCAAGCCCTGCACCGCTGCGACCGACGCGACTTCAACTGGGCGCCAGGCGTGAGCAGCAACCCTGCATCTGCTGACTTCTCGTTCAGCATCGCTGGTCGTGCGTTCTTTGTGGTGGGGCTGCACCCACACGCATCGCGCCTGGCTCGGCGTGCGCCCGCGCCCTGCATCGCGTTCAACTTCCACGACCAGTTCGTGCAGCTGCGCGCCAGCGGCAAGTACGACCGGCTGCAGCGCCTGATCCGCGCCCGGGACGTCGCCTTGCAGGGCGATGCCAACCCGGTGCTGGCGGGCTTTGGCGACGCCTCCGAGGCCCGGCAGTACTCAGGCCGTGCCATGGGGGCCGAATGGTCCTGCCCGTTTCAAGCCGGGGTGCCGCGTGGGCACTGAGGTGCTGCGCATTGCAGCGCAGTGCGGCACCGCCTTCACCTTGCGCGCAGGTGATGTGCTGCGCGTTTGCGACCCGCTTGGCGAGCAGGTGGCCGACCTGTTCGCCTTCAAGGACGGTGCACCGGCCTGCAGCCTGTCGTCGGGCCGCAGCATCGACTACGCCGGCAAGATCTACCTGAGCACGGGCGATGTGCTGTATGCCAACGACAGCCGCAAGATGTTCACCATCGTGGCCGATTCGGTGGGCCGGCACGACTTCCTGTTGACGCCCTGCAGCCAGGAGATGTTCAACAAGCTCTACCACTGGCATGGCCACCACCCGAGCTGCTTCGAGAACCTGTGCACGGCCTTCGGGCCACACGGCATCCAGCCGCAGCAGATCGCCACCACCTTCAACATCTTCATGAATGTGGTGGTGGATGCCGACGGCACGGTGCGCGTGCTGCCACCGGCATCCCGGGCGGGTGACTTCATCGAACTGCGGGCCGAGATGGACCTGGTGTGTGGCTTGACGGCCTGTTCGGCGGAGCAGTCGAACAACGGGGTGTTGAAGCCCATCGACTACGGCATCGTGCGCGCGGGTGCGCGCACCGGGCCCAGGGCATGAGTGTCGCCAACATGTCAACGGGCTCGCCCCTGCGGCCACCCGTCGACGGTGCCTGGTGCTGGATCGACTCAATGGGACATGGCGGCGCAGGCGTCTGCACAGCGCTTGCACGCCTCGGTGCATCGCTTGCAGTGGGCCATGCTGTGCTTGCCACACTCGGCGGCGCAGCTCCGGCACGCGTCGGCACACAGCGCACAGATGGCCAGCATGTGTGCACCGCCCCGGGCCATGGAGGCGGCAGCAAGCTGGCAGAGGTCTGCGCATTCCAGATCCAGCGCGATGCAGTGCGCCATGGGCTTGGGGTTGGCCTCCTGGAGGCAGGCCGTGGCGCATTGCAGGCAGGCGGTCGCGCATTCATTGCAGGCGTTCAGGCATGCATCGTGGATGGGGTTGGCCATGGTGTGGGACGTGGTGTTGGACATGAAGGGCGCTCCAGTTGCAGCACATCTTGTGCTGCTGGAGCCTCGCAGCCCGGGCAGCGTTTGGCTGTGCGTCAGCGCACGCGGGTCGCGTCTTCTGCGTCTGATGCTGGTCCAGTGGCGGCCATGCAGTGGCAACTGCCTGTCATCGGAGCAGCCAAGAGGGCCTGCCATCGGCTCGAAAGTTCTTTCTTTGGCGTCCACTGGATAGCCGGTTTGCGGCGAGCAATTTGAAGCCTGCTTTGACTCGGCCCGGCCAGTTGCCAACCTTCGCTGAGTCGCGCTTAATGTGGGACCGTGGCTGGTTGCTTTCTCTCAGGTTCTCCCGCCGAGCGACCACCGATGAGCATGCCCTGAACCCTGTCGCTCCCGCGACTCCGAACAAGGAGCCCCTTCGATGAACAACACACTTGCCTACGCCGCCCAGAGCGCCACCAGCGCGCTGGCGCCCTTCAGCATCCAACGCCGCGAGCCCGGGCCCGACGATGTTCAGATTGACATCCTCTACTGTGGGGTCTGCCACTCGGACTTGCACACGGCGCGCAACGAGTGGAAGAACACCATCTATCCCAGTGTGCCTGGCCATGAGATTGTTGGTCGCGTGACTGCCGTGGGCACCAAAGTCAGCAAGTTCAAATTGGGTGACCTCGCTGGCGTTGGCTGCATGGTCGACAGCTGCCAACACTGTGCATCATGCGCTGAAGGGCTTGAGCAGTACTGCGAGAGCGGTTTCACCGGCACCTACAACGGCCCGGTCTTCGGTGGCGAAAACACGCATGGCGGTTACTCCAGCCGCATCGTCGTGAAGCAGAAGTTCGTTTTGAAAATCAGTCATACCGAGAACGCCCTGGCCGCCGTGGCGCCATTGCTTTGTGCCGGCATCACCACCTATTCGCCGCTGCGCCAATGGGGCGTGCAACAGGGCCAGAAGGTCGGTGTCGTCGGCCTCGGCGGACTGGGTCACATGGCAGTGAAGATCGCCGCTGCGATGGGCGCGCATGTGGTGCTCTTCACCACATCCCCCGGCAAGGTCGACGATGCCCGGCGCATGGGGGCCAACGAGGTCGTGATCTCCACGGATCCCTCGGCCATGGCCGCACACCAGAATTCGTTCGACTTCATCCTCAACACCGTCGCCGCGCAACACAACCTGGACCCGTTCATCGCCCTGCTCAAGCGCGACTGCACGATGACACTGGTGGGTGCACCCGAACATGCCCACCCGGCGCCCAATGTGTTTGGCCTGATCTTCAAACGTCGTCGCCTGGGCGGCTCGCTGATCGGCGGCATCGCAGAGACCCAGGAGATGCTCGATTTCTGCGCGCAACACGGCATCGTTTCCGACATCGAAATGATCGCGATGAAGGACATCAACACCGCTTACGAGCGGATGCTCAAGAGTGACGTGAAGTACCGCTTCGTCATCGATATGGCGACATTGCAATAAGGCGGCAGCGAACACACCTTGGCTGGTTTTGGCGACCTGTTCTGCTCCGAAGGCTTTGGTCCAGGCCAACGCCTGAATGTTGAGCAAATCATTTGCCAATCAAGTCGACAGCAACTTGGCCGAAAACCAGGGGATGTGGCCTCCACGGGCAACCACCCGCGCATTGGAGCGCGACTTGACGGTTCCTCGCCTCGCGGCATGGGCAGCAAGCCTTTAGCCCCCGAAACGAGAGCCCTACATGTCAAACGTCAGCAGCGAATCCTGGCAACGCCAAGATGTGGGGTCCGGATTCGGCGAGTTTTTCCGCTATCACGGCTGGCTCTCGCCGGGCATCAGGGCATTTCGGCGCATCACCTTCCCCGCCAAGGCCTCCTGGGTTGCCGCTGCATTTGGCGTGCCGTTGGTCGTGCTGCTTGGCCTGCTCTGGTCATCGACCAACGAGCAAGTCAACCTGGCATCGTCGGAGCTTCAGGGCTTGACCTATGTCCGTCCAGTGCTGGCCCTGGTGGCGCTTGCCCAGGAACGCCGCCGCGCGGCGACCAGCGGCGAAGTGGGCATGAAGTCAGCTTCTTCAGGGTTCCAGCTCCAGCGACCAGATATTGGTTGGATGCAAGGCTGCCCGTTCGGGCTGGAGCCGGACCGGCGGATGAAATCCACGGCGCCAACGTGAGGGTTTTCTTATCTGCCTGCGCCGCACCGGGACCAGCGCAGCGTGTGCAAGGAGTAGAGCAGCTTGTGTGCTGCCTTACACCGCTTCCAGCGCGAGCAGCTCAGCCACCGTCTGCCTTCGTCGAATAAGCCGGGGCTCACCATTTTCCATCAACACTTCGGCAATCAGCGGGCGCGTGTTGTAGTTCGATGACATGGAGGCGCCATACGCACCGGTGTCGTGCAACACCAGCAGATCTCCCACCTGCGCCTGCGGCAAGGACCGGTGCAACATCACGCCACCGTCTCCCTGCGTAAACACAT
>CANBUA010000024.1 GCA_947372535.1 Burkholderiales bacterium | reverse complement strand
CAATCCGAAGAAGGTGGCCAAGGTCAAGGCGCGCGGCGCGCCGCCGCCATTGGCGCGATCTCTCTGAGCAAGCGCATCCCCACCAGCGTGTAGCGCGTGGTGGTGGTGTTCCAGTTGCGGTAGGTGCAGCGGGCGTACAGCGCCCAGGTGTGCCAGGAGCCGCCGCGGCGCACCTTCACGTTGCCTTCGGTCGGGCCCTGCGGATCGCGCTGGGGCGAGTGGGCGTAGTAGTCCTCGCCATACCAGTCGGCCGTCCATTCCCAGGCGTTGCCCACCATGTCGTACAGACCAAAACCGTTGGGTGCAAAGCTGCCCACGGGCGAGGTGAATGCAAAGCCGTCGTGCTCGGGCAGCGCGGAATCGGCAAAGCGCGGCCAGTTGGACGCCGCATCGGCATCAAAGGTGTTGGCCACCTGGGGCAAGGCATGCGGGTCGTTGCCGTTGGGGTAGCGGGTGTCGTGGCCAGCGCGGCAGGCGTACTCCCATTCGGCCTCGGTGGGCAGGCGGTAGTGCGCATGCTCCTTGGTGCTGAGCCAGGCGGCCATGGCCTGTGCATCGTTCCAGCTGACATTGAGCACCGGGTGGCGGTCGTCCTGCTTGAAGCCCGGGTTTTGCCAGCTGTACTTGGGGTTGCGGCCTTCGAAGGCGTCGTGGCGCTCGGTCTTGCTGGGGTCGTAATCCGGGTTGTAGCCATAGCCGCCCGTGCCATCGCGGATCGACTCGGGCACATAGCCCGATTCCTGGACGAAGCGGGCGAAATCGCCCACCGTCACCAGGTTCTGGCCCAGGTAGAAATCCTGCGAGATGCGCACGCGGTGCTGGGGGCGTTCGTCGTCCAGGTCCAGCAGGCGCTTGGCCGTGTAATCGGGGTAGCTGCGGGCCAGTTGCTCCAGCGGTTCCTTGATGCCCATGCCGAACTGGCCGGCGGGGATGCGCACAAAGCTCATGCCAATGGAATTGACCCAGACCTCGGGTTGGCGAGCGGGGGCCTGGGCCCTGGCCCCGGTGCCCACCAGTGCCGCAGCCACCAGCGCGAGCGCCAGTGTGCGGGCATGATTGCGTGTCGATCGAAGGGGGGGCATGGCTGAACCTGTTGGGGGAGAGACGTCCAGCCCCGGAGCGTAGCCGCATTTGGTGGGCCAACATGCGCCGGCCCGCCAAAGTTCAGTCGCGGTGGCGATGCAGCAGCGACGTTGTCCCTTCCAGGCGAACGGCTTGCAGGGCCTCTGGCGAGAGGCCCAGGATGTCGAGGATCGTGGGGGCCACCTGCTGGGTGTCCACCGCTTGGCGGACTTCTTCTGCAGCCACGCCCTTGCCGTAGACGATCAGGCCCACATGGCGATCCTGCTCGTCATGGCCGCCGTGTTCGGCGACCTTCGACAGCTTGCTGCCCCCGTAGACCATGCCCGTTTGGGACAAGCCGATCACATCGGGCACCCGATCGTCGCCATGGCGCACGCCCATGAAGTGCGCCGCCTGCTCACCCACCAGCACAGACTTGAGGCCTGCGGCCGTGAACGGCTTGCTGACCTTGTTGCCGGAGGCATCCGAGCCGATGCCCATGCCCGCATAGCCCAGCAGGAACTGGCCGGTGAAGCGCGTGGCGGCTTCGGAGCGGTCGTTCAGCCACAGCAGGATGCCATCGTCGTCCATGGCGTGGGCCACCAGCGGCGTGCCGGCGCCGGACCTGGCGGCCCAGGCGGCATTGAGCGCATCGATCATGTCGCCGTCGTTGATGATCGTGAGGTCGGAGCGCAACCGCGGAGACTGGCCGTGCTTGGCGGTCACCACGAGCACCGTCTTGTTGAAGTCGACGGCATGGACGATCTGCCCCAGTTGGGCATCCACGAACTCCAGCGCACCCTTCAGCACCGGCCCCGGCACCGGCTGGCCGTGGGCGTCGGCCACATAGCCACCCAAGCCGCCGGCCACCACCGTCGCGCTGGCTTTGTCCAGATAAGACGACAGGTTGAGCTTCTGGGCCGTCGACACCGATTGGAAGTTCATGCCGTACAGCGCAGGCACGCCGGGCTGGCCCTTGCCTGCGTGGTCATGCCCCAGGCTCCACTGGATGACGGCCTTGACCTTGAGGGCGTCGTAGCGCTGGGTGGCCAGGTTGTTCTTGGTGAAGTCGTCACCCGCACCGGAGGACAAGGCGGGATCGTTGACCGAGCTGTTGATCTCGGGGGTGAACAGGTCGTCGATGCCTTTGCCCGATGGCCCGTTGAGGATGTCGTAGGCGGCGTGCTTGTCCGACCAGGCGGTGTGCAGGCCCTTGGCATGCAGCACCTCGAAGACGGTGTTGACCTTCACATAGCTGTGCGGGAACACCGGCAGGCAGCTGACGGGATCCACAGGGAGTTGGGCGGGATCGATCAGGTCATTGGCCGGATGGCCGCTGAGCTGGCTGATCAGATCGAAGTTGTCGTAAAGGCCGGGGATGTTCTGGCCGGCATCGAGGCGATCCAGGTTCTTGTCGACGTTTTCTGCGTACTGCACCTCGGCGCCCGCTGCGGTGTGGACGCAGTCGGTCGTCCCGAAGGGCAGCAGGGTCCGGCTGTAGGCATCGTCGTAGTAGACGCCGGTGGTGCGGGGCGTGCCGCCTGTGGCCATGCCGACCATGCCCGGAAAGGAATCAGAAGGGAAAGGGGTGCTGGCCTGCTTGAAGCGCATGCCGCCGGCATTCAGCCGAGCCAGGGTCGAGCCGGGGTGGGTGGCCACAAACCAGTCCAGGTCCTGCTGGTGCAAGCCATCCACCGAGATCAACACCACGCTCTGCGCACGGGTGCGCTCCGCGGCATGAACGGGCAATGTGGCGGCGGCGATCAGGCAGCTGATCGCGGCGAGGGCCAGGATGGTCTTTTTCATGTGGGGGCTTTTCGGGTGTGTGGATTCCCCATGTTTGATGTCCGCCGTGACATGCATGTTTCAGCGTCCGTAAAGATGCGTGAACGCTGGCGTGTGCACGTGAGCCTGGCATCAGGGCCTTGCGCTTGAGGGTACGCTACTGTGCCGCTCAACGACTCGACATGGCCATGCCCCCAGCCACCCGCAAGAAGCCCGTCCCAGACCGGCCAGCGCAAACCGTCCTGGTCCTGCAAGGGGGCGGGGCCTTGGGCGCCTACCAGGGCGGGGTCTATGAGGTTCTGGCCGAACGCGGCTTCCATCCGGATTGGGTGGTCGGCACCTCCATTGGCGCCATCAACAGCGCCCTGATTGCAGGCAACCCACCCGAGCGCAGACTGGCCAGGCTGCAGGAATTCTGGCAACAGGTGGGCCGAGATGACGTGGCGATGGGCGCCCCATTGGCACCCTGGTCCGCCTGGTTGGCGCCTTGGCTCAAGGCGGGCGGCTACCTCGACACCCTCACGCGAGGCATCCCCGGCTTCTTTGTGCCCCGCCAGGGCGTGTCGCCCGACATCGCGCAGCAGGTGCCGACCCCCGAGGCCAGCTTTTACGACACCTCGCCCTTGCATGACACGCTGGAGCGCCTGGTCGACTTTGATTACCTCAACGCCGGACACGTGCGGTGCACGGTGTGTGCCGTGGAAGTGGGCACCGGCGAGCTGGTGGTGTTCGACAGCGCCAAAGTGCGGCTGACGCCCCGGCACATCATGGCCAGCGGCGCCCTGCCGCCGGGCTTTCCGCCGGTGGTGATCGATGGCAAGGCCTACTGGGATGGTGGCATCTACTCCAACACCCCGGCCGACATCGTGCTGGACGACGCCGAGCGCCGCGACACCTTGTGCTTCATGGTCGACCTCTGGGACCCGACCGAGGAAGAGCCCCGATCCATCAGCGCGGCCATGGCCCGCCAGAAGGACATCCAGTACGCCAGCCGCACCCGCGAGCACCTCGAAGACCACCGCGACATGCAGAACATGCGCAGGGCGATCAACATCCTGGCCTCTCGCCTGCCGGACAAGGATCGCCAGGATGCGGAGGTTCAGCGTCTGGCCCGTTTGGGTTGCCGCAGCACGATCAACATCGTCCGGCTGGTCATGAAGGCGCTGCCCACCGACGACCACAACAAAGACGTCGACTTTGCGCGATCCAGCCTTGACGCGCGATGGCACAAGGGCGCGCACGATGCACAGCAGGCCTTGCGCCACAAGAGCTGGCTCTTGCCGCAACCTGCCCATGTGGGCATGGTGATCCATGAACTGCCTCAGGAAGATTGAAGGACCACGATGACCGAAGACGATGTGCGCGCCCGGGCATTCGCCATGCCCCTCCACAGCCCCGCTTACCCGCCGGGCCCCTATCGGTTTGTCGACCGCGAATACCTGATCATCACCTACCGCACGGACCCTGAAGCCCTGCGCAAGCTGATCCCCGCGCCTCTGGAGCTGGCGGAGCCCGTCGTCAAGTTCGAGTTCATCAACATGCCCGACTCCACCGGCTTCGGGCATTACTGTGAATCCGGCCAGGTCATCCCGGTTCGCCATGGTGACGAGACCGGCGGTTTCGTGCTCTCCATGTTCCTGAACGATCACCCGCCCATTGCCGCTGGGCGAGAGCTGTGGGGCTTCCCCAAAAAGCTGGGGCAACCCGAATTGCGCGTGCACACCGACACCCTGATGGGCACGCTGGATTACAGCGACTTCCGGGTGGCCACCGGCACCATGGGCTTCAAGCACCAGGCGCTGGACCTGGAGAAGGTCAAGGCCTCGATGGCAGCGCCCAACTACCTGCTCAAGATCGTGCCGCATGTGGACGGCACGCCTCGGGTGTGCGAGCTGGTGCGCTACAGCCTGACGGACATCCACATCAAGGGCGCCTGGTCGGGGCCCGGCGCGCTGGACTTGCGCAGCCATGCGCTGGCGCCTGTGGCAGACCTGCCGGTGCTGGAGATCCTGTCGACCGTGCACATCATCGCGGACCTGACCTTGCCCCTGGGCACGGTGGCCCATGACTACCTGGCGGCCCGTTGAACCCGCCTGTCAGCCCGCCAAGCCCCCCATCCATCGATTTCAAACCGGAGATTCACATGCAGCTCAAAAACAAGGTCGCCATCATCACGGGTTCTGCCAGTGGCATCGGCAAGGAGATCGCCATCGAGTACGCCGCACAAGGCGCCAATGTCTGCATCGCCGATCTGTCGCTGGAGGCCGCCCAGGCGACGGCCGCGGACATCGTGAAATCCGGTGGCGTGGCCATGGCCGTGGCCATGAACGTGACGGACGAAGCGCAGGTGGATGCAGGCGTGGCGCAGGTGGTGGCGCAGTACGGCGGCGTGGACATCCTGATCAGCAACGCGGGCATCCAGATCATCAGCCCCATCGTGGACTTCAAGTTCGACGACTGGAAGAAGCTGCTGGCCATCCACCTGGATGGCGCCTTCCTGACCACACGGGCCTGCATGCGTGCCATGGTGGCGCGTGGCAAGGGCGGCACGGTGCTCTACATGGGCTCGGTGCACTCGCACGAAGCCTCGCCCTTGAAGGCGCCCTATGTGGCCGCCAAGCATGGGCTGATCGGCCTGGCCAAGGTGGTGGCCAAGGAAGGCGCCAAGGATGGCATCCGCTCCAACGTGATCTGCCCGGGCTTTGTGCGCACGCCTTTGGTCGACAAGCAGATCCCCGAACAGGCCAAGGCCCTGGGCATCAGCGAGGCCGACGTCATCAAGAACGTCATGCTCAAGGAGACGGTGGACGGCGAGTTCACCACCACCCAGGACGTGGCGCAAACCGCCGTGTTCCTGGCGGCCTTCCCGACCAACGCCCTGACGGGGCAGTCCATCACCGTCAGCCATGGCTGGCACATGCAATAGGCAATAGGCGGCAGGCCGGCGCGAGTCGGGCCTGTCACCAGGATCTGAGCGACGTCAACAACATGAAAGGAATGTCACAAAACAAGGGTTGACATGAGAATGTGCGCATTGCACATTCGACCCAAACTCCGGAGAGCCATCATGTTGAAACCCACCCCCTTGGCCCTGGCCATCGCGCTGTTGAGCGCACCCGTGTGGTCACACGCCACCGCCACATTCGGATCCCTGGCGAACTTCGACACGGTCAACGACACCGGCAAGACGGCACATGGTTTCGAAATCGACCTGGAAGGCATCTCGACGGGCGACATCACCGACGTGTTTGGTTTGAATCGCAACTTCGGCACGGCGTCGCCCGGAGATGTCGAGCGCTACGGCTTGCCCACCGTCGCCGACTTGCAGGATGCCGCAGGCAAGGTCATTGGCGCCAAGGTGACTTACCTGGCCAACTTCAACAACGGCGCCTGGAGTGCGGCCACCAGCTCGGGCGCCTTCAACACACCGGGTGAGAGTTGCTGGACCTTCGGGAATGTCGGCTATCCCAACGTGCCCTGTGACCACTTTGGTGTGAGCACACGGGGAACGCCAACCCAGACCACCTACAGCTGGCTGGTTGAAGGCGCCGCACCCGGGACGCTGACGGCCGCGAACGTGGCCATCCCCTCTGTCACCTTCACCCCGCCACCGCCGCCTGCCGCGGGGCAAGCCGCTGCGCCCGTGGTGGCGGCCATCAAAGCCCAGCAGGTGGATCCGGTCAACCCTCAGGACAACGCGTTCTGGGTGAAGATCGTTCAAACCAACCTGCAGGCCAACGTGGACCTCAATGAGTTGATCGGGGGGCACAACGCTTTTGAGAACGGTGCCGTCGCCGCGCTCAACGACAAGCCAGAAACCGAAATCGAGTGGCAAGTGCTGCAGCCAGGCAAGGTCGACGAGGTCACGAAGGCCTTGAACCTGAACGGCGATCCATCGGTGGTGGTGCGATACCAGTTCTTCAAGTACCTGGGCACCTTTGACGGCGAAGGCCTGGTCGACCCCACTGCGGCTGAAACACCCATCGGCAATGCCGTGAATGCATCGGTCGGCGCTTATGTGGGTGAGCAAATTGCGGGGTTCAATGCCGCAGTTCAAGTCGTACCCGAGCCATCGACGTTCGCGCTGATGGTGGCTGGATTGGGCTTGATCGGGTTGAGGCGTGCGCGCAAATCCGAGCAGGCTTGAGACAGAGCCTGGCGCCAGGTGGGCTCATGTCCAGCTGACGCCATCACTCCCCGCTTCACCGACCTCAGGTGAGTGCCAAACCATTCCTGGGCAGCACCATGGTCACGGCAAGGCCACCGCCCTCCCTCAACTGGGCCTGTATGTCGCCGCCATGCAGTGAAAGGGCCCGCTTCGCGATGGCCAGGCCCAGCCCGACGCCGCGCACAGGCAAGCGGCCTTCGACACGCAGGAAGGGCTGGAAGATGGCATCCAGCATGTCGGGGGGGACCCCGGGGCCACGGTCTTGTACTGTGCAGACCAACTGCGCCTCGTCGGCGCTGGCATGCGCGGCGACTTGAACCCGGGTGCCTTTCTCGCTGAACTTGATGGCATTGCGGATCACGTTTTCGAAGGCTCGGCAGATCAGTTCGCCGTTGACCGAGGCGACGAAATGGCCCGTCACACCATTGACCACCTCCTTGCCCACGCCATGCGCTTCGAACTGGGCATCGGCCACGATGGCGTGCAGCAGCTCCATGACGTCGACCCGCTCGGCGGACCTGTCCATCACCCCGGCCTCGAGGCGATGCAGGATGAGCAGTTCCTCGACCAGTGCATCCAGCCGCTGGCCTTCGCCCTCAATCCGGTCGAGCATCACATCAAGCTGGCTGGCGTCCTGCCTGAGCAGACCGATGGCCACCTGAAGCCGAGCCAGCGGTGAGCGCAACTCGTGGGAGATGTCATGCAGCAGGACATTTCTGGACTCGGTCAGCATCTGCAGCTGGCTGGCCATCTGATCGAAGTCCCCGGCCAGGTCCACGATCTCATCGCGTCGCCGGCCCATGCGGGACATGATTCGGGTGTCGAAGTGCCCTTCCGTGACCCGGTGCAATGCCCAGCGCAGGTGGTGGATGGGGCGAGACAAGTACCAGGCCATGCCCATGCTGGTCACCAGCATCGCGAGAGCGCCCGATACCAGCGGCACCACAGGCACGAAGCCCATCATCGCGATGTCTCCTGGCGATGGCGGCGACTGCTGACCGGTCAGGTACAGGTAGACCAGGACGCCGGCGATGTTCAGCAGCGTGCTGATCCAAAGCGCCAGCAGCAGCTTCCAGAACAGGCGCCCAACGTGTCGCGACCCCACCATGTCAGTCCGCCAGCAGCTGGTAGCCCAGACCGCGGACGCTTTGTATCCACGATTGGCCGTCGTGACGCGCACCCAACTTCTGGCGGATGCTGCTGATGTGCACATCGATGCGGCGATCGAAGCGCGCCAGGGGCTTGCCATAGGCTTGCTGCGAGATGTCCTGCTTGCTGATGAGCTGCCCCGCATGGCGTGTCAGCACCTCCAACAGGTTGAACTCGGTGCCGGTCAGCTCCAGCGGCTGACCTTGCCAGATCACCTTGCGGCTGCCTGGCCACAGGAGCAAAGCGCCTGACTGAACCACCCGTGCGCCATGGGCATGGGTGGGGGACCCGTGGCCTTCCACGCGACGCAGAATCGCTCGGATGCGCGCAACGATTTCACCTGGGGTGCAGGGCTTGGGGACGTAGTCATCCGCCCCCATGTCCAGGCCAAAGATGCGATCGATTTTGTCGCCCCGGGCCGTCAGCATGAGCACAGGGACGTTGCTGGTGGCTCTGATGCGGCGTAACGCTTCGATGCCGGAAAGTCGCGGCATCATGATGTCCATCATCACCATGCTGTATTGGCCGGTCAGCGCCTCAGCCACGCCGGCCTCGCCATTGTTCACGGCATGCGCATGGAAGCCTTCACGGGCAAGGTATTGCGCAAGCATGGCAGTGAGTTCGACATCGTCGTCGACGAGCAGCACGTTGTTCATCGGTCGGATCAGGCGAGAAGGCTAGCCAGTATCGGACCAATGGCCACTTGGGGGTGTGATCTTGTGCGCACATTTACCTTGCCTAACGCAGGCGGGATTCGAACGCGTTAAGCCTGGTAAAGATGGCACGCACCTCGTGCACACGGTGGCGGGACAGGAGATAAACGGGCTTCTGAATCAAGCTCCCTGTGCACCAGACCATGCTGGTTGATGATGTGTCCACGCCCTGTGTCCCGGCTGAACTGGGGGCCAAAGGCCTCCTGTTCTGGAAGCTCTTCATGGCCCTGTGGCTGAGCATGATGCTGTCACTGGTGGGGGCCATCGGCTACTTTCACCTGTCGGATGCACGGCATCGCCCCATGCCCCCTCCCGGGGTGCCGGTGGATGCGCATGGCAATCCCTTGCCGCCAGGTCTCGATGGACGCCCACCCGGTCCGCCTCCCGGGGGCCTCCCGCCCTATCTGCCGCTGGTGCCTGTGGTCTCAGGCGCCTTGGCCAGCCTGATGTGCAGCGCCCTCCTGGCGTGGTACCTGGCTCGTCCGATCCGGCATTTGCGTTGGGCGCTCAGCCAGGTGGCCCTGGAGCATTTCGACACGCGTGTCCTGCCCCGCATGGGTGGCCGGCGAGACGAGATCGTTGACCTGGCGAAGGACTTCGACCGCATGGCGGCCCAATTGCAAGGCCTCAGCAACTCGCGCAAGGAATTGCTGCACAACGTCTCTCACGAACTGCGCTCGCCCCTGGCGCGCATGCGGGCGGCGGTGGGCTTGGCGAGGCAAGACGATCTTCAGATGCCCTTGATGCTGGACCGGATTGACCGAGAGACGCTGAAGCTGGACGCCTTGATCGAAGAGATGCTGACCTTGCATCGCCTGGAGGGGGACGCCGCCTGGTCCCTGTCACCGGTGAACGTGACAGAGATCTTGAAGGTGGTGGCCGATGACGCAGCCTTTGAAGCCCGCATGGCAGGCAAGGCCCTGGTGCTGGATATCGACCGCGCCTGCGAGTTGACCGGCAACGACGAGCTGATCCGCCGCGCCTTGGACAACGTCATCCGCAATGCGATCAAGTTCAGCCAGGCTGGTGGCACGGTGCGTGTGCGTGCCCGCCTGGACCCCGGTGACGGGGTTTGGCACTGCGAGGTGCTGGACCGCGGCCCCGGTGTGCCGCCTGACTTGCTGGATGCCATCTTCCAGCCCTTCATGCGGGTGGAAGGCCCCCAGGCGCTGCGCGGGTCTGGCCTGGGTCTGGCCATCGCGCGACGTGCCGTGGCAGTGCATGGCGGTCGCATCGGCGCGGTGAGTCGCGAAGGCGGTGGGCTCGCGATGTGCATCGCCCTGCCCCTTGTGCGGCCGGCCGCCGGCGACAGCCTGGCCCGCGTGCCCTTGGCCGGATCTTTACGCTAGACAACGTTCGCAGACCTTGCCCAACATCACACGCTCTTAGGATGGTTCACCTGCATTTGGATCCTCCTGGAGTGCCGTGTGAAGCGATGCCTGTTGGTCGATGGCGATGCGGGCAGCCGAGCACGTCTGGCCCCATACCTTCAAGGCTTTGATCTGAATGTGACGGCTGTGGGCACGGCCGCCGCCATGCGCCAGCACCTGTCTCATCATGACGTCGACGTCGTCTTGATGGACTTGAACCTGCCGGACGCCAATGGACTGGCCTTGTGCCGCTGGCTGCAGGAAGTGCATCGCCTGCCGCTCATCGTCATGAGCCAAGGCGGCGATCTGGCCACGCGGGTGGCCTGTCTTGAGCATGGCGCCGACGACGTGGTCGATCGACCCTGCGATCTGCGTGAAATCGTGGGCCATGTGCGTGCGCTCCTGCGACGCACGGCCCGGCAGCCCGCGCCAGAAGCAGGAGGGACACGTGAGGCGGCGACCCGCTGGCGCATTGCGGGCTGGGTGCTGCACGCCGACACCGAAGCGTTGCGCGCACCCGATGGCCGTGTGCTGCGGCTCAAGCCCGGCGAAGCCAGGTTGCTGCAGACCTTGGCGCAGCACCCCAACGAGCCCCTGCGCAGGGCGTGGCTGGCGTCTCAGCTGCCACACACCCTCCCGGCCACCGCCTTGCGCCAGGTGGATCTCACCGTGGCCAGCTTGCGCCACAAGATGCAAGACCAGCCGCCCCATTGCTCGCTGATCCTGACGGTGCGCGGCGTGGGCTATGTGCTGCATGCCGACGTGCAAGCACTGTGATGTCGGTCTTGGCGCACAGGGATTTCTGGTTGCGTGTTTGACAGATTTCCTGCGCGGTTGACGACCCTGTGCTCAGGCCATCAACACAAGGGGCGAAGCCTAAAGTGACCCCATCCACTTTTTTGGAAAGACCACCATGAGCATGTCGATCCCGTCCACATCCACCCGTGTGCCTGACGCCCAGGCCTGCGCCAGTGTGAAGACCCCCTTTGAGCGCAACGAAGACAACTACGGCACGGTGGCCGCTTCGGCGCTGGGCCTGGCGCAGGCCGCAACAGACCAGGCCAGTGCCAGCGTGACCTGGAGCGCGCAGGCCATGGACAAGTTCGCGTCCCTGGCCCACGAGGCGCACGACGTTGTGAGTGACGCCGTGCATGCGGTGAGCGAAGGCGTTCATGGCGTGGAAAACGCGGTCGTGGGCAGCTGGCATGGTCTTGAAGACGCCGTGGCCAGTGGCTACCGCGAGGTCAAGCAAGAAGTTGGAGAGGTGGGCGATGCCATCGGCCATGCAGCGACCTCCGCCTACGAAGCGGTGGCCCATGCTGGCGACGAGTTGGTGGGGGGCGTCGCCATGGTGGCGCAGGCCGTGCGCGAGGCGGTGTGAGCCATGGCCCGCGCCTGCCTGCTGCCCCTGCTCGCCTTGCCCTTGTCGGCCTGCTCTGTGATCAGCATGACCCCAACGCTGGAGCTGTTCAAGGCCACGGGCAGCGCCACCACCTACGCGCTGGCGGGCATCCCGGCGCGGGCCAGCAACACCATCCACCACCCGCATCCACGGCCGGAGTCGGTGTGCATTGCCTACAACCCGACCGTGGCCAGCGCCGAGGTCATCCCCGCCTTGCAGACCGCACTCCTAGACCAGCGGGTGAGCAGCCGGGTCTACGAAGGCCTGGTGACGCCCGGTTCGTGCCCGGTCTGGCTGGCCTATGCCGTCACGCTGGACTGGGGCGTGCCACCCTGGGCCAACGAACCGCACCTGTTTGTGGCCCAGGCCACGCTCACCTTGAGGACGTCGGATGGCAGCGTGCTGGCCAGCAGCCGCTACCAGCCCGGTGGTTCGTTCGAGCTGGGCAAGTGGGCCAGCGTGCCCGATCTCATTTCACCTGTGGTTCAGGCCTTGATCAATGGCCTGGACAGTTGAACCCCAACCGGAGCATCCATGAAGTACGCCAAGCCCATATGCCTGATCGGCGCCGTGAGCCTCAGTGCCATGCTGGGGGCCTGCGCATTGACGCCGGACCCCGTCGTCGGCAACCCCACCACCGCGTTGCCTGTGCAGCCTCCCTTGCAGCTGGAACACCAGGCGACGGGCTCGCTCTTCCAGCCCCATGCGTCCGTGACCAGCCTGTTCACAGGCTTGCAGCCTCCGCGGCTGGTGGGAGACACGCTGAAGGTCGACATCTCCGAGGTGCTCAGCGGCAGCAACAAGCTGGCCTCGGAACTCAGCCGCAACAACAACATGAGCGTCAAAGGGCCCGGGCAGTCGGCCAAGGTACCCACGGGGCTCCTGCGCAGCCTCATGGACCTGGATGCCCAGGCCAGTGGCAGCGACGCCTTCAAAGGCCAGGGCAGCACGGAGCAGAACAGTCGGCTCAACGGCAAGATCGCCGTGACCGTGATCAACGTGCTGGCCAATGGCAACCTCGTGGTGGCGGGGGAGCGCAGCATCGCCTTCAACAAGGGGGTGACCACCTTGAAGTTCTCCGGTGTGGTCAACCCGCAGGACATCAAGGCGGGCAATGTGGTGGCGTCCGCCGACGTGGTCAACGCCCGGATGGAGGCGCTGGGTGAGGGCGAGGCGGCCGATTCGGCGTCTCGCAGCTGGCTGCAGCGCCTCATGACCAGGGCGTTTTCGGTGTGGTGAGGGGAGGCTGACCATGTGCAACCCTCCGGATGTGTTGCTGCTGGATTTGTCTGCCGATGGCAACCCAGCCTTGCCCGACGCAGCCGCGCGCCTGGGGCGGCTGGGTTGGCGAGCGGTGGGGTCTCGCAACCTGCACGCGCTTGCCGCCGGCTTGTGCTTTGACCTGGTGGTCTTGCACGGTGCGCAAGATTGGGTGGCGGGTCGCCACTGGGCCGCGACGCTGCGTTGTTGCGCGCCCATGCCCGTGCTGGCCCTGCTGCCCTCGCCGGACCCGATGGACAAGGTGCGCTTGCTGGAACTGGGCGCCGATGCGGTCATGCATTTGCCTTGCGACACGGGCGAGCTTGTCGCCCGTGTCCAGGCGTTGTCACGTCGGGCGGGCAGCGATCAGGCTTTGCCAACCGAGTCCAGCTTGTTGCGCGCCTGGCTGATGTCCGCTGAGGGTGCAGGCGCCTGGGGCTTGTCGGCCAGCGAGCGCCTGGTCTTGCACGCCCTGCTCGATCAACCTGGGCGCGTGATGTCCCGCGCCGAGTTGCTGGGCCGCACGGGGCTGGGGCGAGCCGGGCGGCACCTCAATGTGGTGGACCTGGCCGTGTCGCGGCTTCGGCTCAAGTTGGCATCCGGTGGCGTGCAGGGGCAAGGCATCCAGACGATGCGCGGCCAAGGGTATGTCTGGGCGGCCGATGCCTCGGGACTGCCCCACGCGTGCGGTTCAGGCCGACCTGAGGCTGATCAATGCAGCCAGGCTCTATGAAACGCTGGCCTGCGCCACCGAGTTGTAAGCCTTGACTGCCGTCTCGGCTGCTTTCAAGCCGGGCTTGCTGGCCGCCTGTTGGGCCTTTTGGGCCTGTTGCTTGGCATCGTAGGCCAGCTGCTCCTGTTGCGAGACCTTGCCGTCTTTGTTGGTGTCCGCCGGATCGAACACTTTGCTTGAGCTGCTGGCGCCACCCGATTTGGCTGCGCCACCGCCGCCCCCCGCACCCGCTGCAGGCTTCGCGCCCTTGCCTCCTTCAGCGCCCTTGGCCTTGCCTGCTGGCGGGCCTTCGGGCGGTGCAGCCTGTGTGAACTCTTTCTCGCTGACCTTGCCGTCGCCGTTGGCATCCATGTGCTTGAACGCTTCTTTCGCCTTGGCGGCATCAGCCGCTTGTGCGCCTTGGGGTGAGATCTTGACGAGGTCTTCCTGCGTCAGGTACCCCTTGCCGCCGCTGTCAAGCTTCTTGAATGCGCTCTCGGGGTTGGTGCGCGCAGCGGCAACTGCACTGGCTGCGGATGGGGTGCCTTGGCTGGAGATGCTGCTGATCATGGGTCGCTCCGTGAGGCCGACATGGCGGCCATGTGAGCATTTCGACCGCGCGGGCGGGACCTTGAGCGCCGCGCCATGTGAAGAAATGCAAGGCTGCTGCGAGACAGGCGCACCAACGGGCTGCGGCCGTGAGCGATGAACGCTCAGCTCAAACACGCCGACACGACCCGCGGTGTCGCGCGCTTCGTGCCCGGCGTGTTGGGCAACCCCAGGGATCGAACTGGGGTGGGCCTACACCTTGAAGGTCGCCACCGTCGCAGCCAGGCGTGCGGCCTGGTCACGCAGCGACTCCGAAGCCGCGGCAGACTGCTCCACCAGCGCCGCGTTCTGCTGCGTCATCTGGTCGAGTTGTGTGACCGAGCTGCCGACTTGGCCGATGCCATGGCTTTGCTGCTGCGCCGAGGCGGCGATGTCGCGGATGATGTCCGAGACGCGGCGCACGCTGTCGACGATCTCACCCATCGTGGAGCCAGCGTCGGCCACCAACCTGGCGCCCGCTTCGACGCGGTCTACGCTGCTGCCAATCAAGGACTTGATTTCCTTGGCCGCTTCGGCTGAGCGTTGCGCCAGCGATCTCACTTCGCCGGCCACCACCGCGAACCCGCGGCCCTGTTCGCCGGCACGCGCGGCCTCCACGGCGGCGTTCAGGGCCAGGATGTTGGTCTGAAAGGCGATGCCGTCGATCACGCCAATGATGTCGGCAATCTTGCGGCTGCTGGCGTTGATCTCGGTCATCGTGCGCACCACCTCGGAAACCACAGTACCGCCGCGTTGCGCGACCTCGCTGGCCGAACCGGCCAGTTTGTCGGCTTGCGCCGCTGCTTGGGCACTGTCGTTGACGGTCTGCGTGAGCTGCCCGATGCTGCTTGCAGTTTCTTGCAACGCGCCCGCCTGGCGCTCGGTGCGCGCAGACAAGTCCTGGTTGCCGCCAGCGATCTCTCGAGCCGCCACCGCCATTTCGTCTGATCCCTCACGCACGCTGGAGACGATCCCTGACAGGCCTTGCGACATGTCATGCAGCGCCGCCAGAAAGCTGTTCGTGTCGCCGTTGCACACGATGACCGCTTCTGACAAATCGCCACCGGCCATTTTGGCGAGCATCTGGCGTGCGTACTCCGGCTCGCCACCGATCTGACCCCAAATCGTCCGCGCCAGCGCCCACGAGCCCGCGCCGAGCGCGAACACCACCAGCAGCGCACCACCGGCGATGGAGAGCACGATGGTGCGTACGCCATCGCGTGAGCCGGCAAGCCCGTCGGTCAGGCCGGCATGTGCCTCCGTCACGGCGGCATCCAGGCCGTCGGTCAGCGCCTTGAGCGCCTTTTGCATGTCTGCAACGGCCGAGGATTTGTCGCCCTGGCTCTTGCCGAGCAGGATCATCGCCGTATGGGTGGCCGTGTTGCTGTAGTTCTGCAGCAGTTCGCGCAACCGCCCCGCACTGTCGGCCTTCCCATCGAGCGCGGCAATGGCGTCAAGCAACTTGCCCGCTGCGACCATGCGGTCACGCGCTTCGGAAAGCCGGTCTTCGCTCCCTTCGCTGACCGCGCCCTGGATCGCCGCCACGATGGACTCGACCTCGTTCTTCATGCGGGAGCTGGCGTCCACGTAAGGGTAGTTCGTGGCGCCGACCGCAGCGATGCGTGCCGAGGTCGAGGTGGCGGTCCAGCCGACGATGGCCACCAACGATCCGAAGATCAGCGCGGCCATCAAGGGCAACATGTAGATACGCTGCTTGAGTGTCATCGTCGGCCTTCTGTTTTCATCACATCGCCTGAACGGACATCAGTCGAAGGTGGCCAGCACCTTGACAGAGCCATCCACCTCCGACTTTTCGATGTAGCCGATCGCTTTCGGGTCGGCGGCCACAGCCTTTTTGACGGCGGCCGAATCTGCAACTTCCTTTGGCGGCATCGCCTTCCCCGTGAAGGTGAGTCGGGCCCAGAGTGCCTTGATCTGCGACGGGTCCTTGCCGGCGGCCTTCTTGTAGAAGTCTGCACGGATGTGGGCAGACTCGGGCTGGTCCAGGGGGGTGGCTGACTGGATCTTGCCGGTGTACAGGCCAACGATCTGGTCGCCGCTGAGGCCAGAGTTGCTCGGATGACCCACGACCACGACTTGGGCCTGGACGCCTGCGCCAAAGAGGGTGCAAGCGAAGGCCAGGGCGAAGCGGAAGAAATGTTGCTTGTTCATGGTGCGTGGCTCCCTCAGAACACGAAGTCCAGCGCAACGCTGAGCGCGTTGACGGGCTTGGTCACGGGCAAGCCGCCGGGGCCGCCCATGCTGGGCGTCGCGAAGCTGTAGCCGGTGGTGCCTTCGGTGTCGACATGCTCGTACTGGAACTTCAGCGCCGCGGAGGAGAACGCATCCCAGCGCAGGCCGATGGCCGTTGTCTTCTGCTTTGGCGAAGCCGAGTGGCTGGCCGGGCCCGCCTTGGCCAACTGCACGTAAGGCAAGTAGCTGCCGATGCGGTAGCCGCTGAGCACGTACCAGCCGTTGGCGTCGATCATCGCGCCGACCAGCGCAGAGCGTCGCAGCACATACTCGGTCTGCAAGACGAAGTCATTCCTGTCGACACTGGCGCCAACGCCCGTGAATTTGTAGACCTCCACACCACCGCCAAACATCGCGGTGTCAAGGGCGGGCTTGCCCTCGATGTGGCCCAGGCGCAGGCTGTAGCCTTCGCCCTCCCAGACGGCGTTGAGGCCGCGGACACTGTTGACCTTGACCGACGTGGCACCCGCTTCGACGCTGCTTTTGCCCCCGAGCGCAGTGATCGTCAGGCCGTTGCTGGCCACGGGCAGGCGGTAACTCGCCTCCAAACCCGTCAGTCCGCCATTCAGCAGGTCAACGCCATAAACTTCGTTGGCCGGTCTCAGCCAGGAGTTGGCATAGCCGACGCGACGGGAGTCTGAGACCAGGAAGTTCGGCAAGCTCATGCGGCCAGCGCGCACCGACAGGCCCTCGATCGGCATGGCCTTGACATATGCCCATTCGATGTGGGTCGTCATGTCTTTTGACACGCGCTCCATCGTGAGCGATTGAACGGTGGCCGAAAGCCAGTCGGTGGCCTTGTAGCTGAGTTGCAGCCCAAGGTTGCTGTCCACTTTCAGGCTGCCGCTCTTGCGGGCGCCATCGGGTTGGGCTTCTCGCCGGAAGTCGCCCTCATCGGAGTTGGCAGTGACATAGCCCAGCGTGCCGAAACCGCTGAAGGTGAGGCCGTCGGTCAGTTGGGTTGCAGCGTGGGCAGCAGGCTGGGCCAAGGCCAGCGCAGCAGCGGTCGCTATCAAGGACAGTCGCTTCATCGAGCTTCCTTTGGTGCGTTGTGTTGGATACCAAGGTCGCATGTCGGCCTTGCCAGCCAAATATCGGATTAGCCCCCAGGAACTTTAAGGAAATAGGCGCCGGCTCGAAGGTTTCGTGAAGTGGCACACGCACTCACGGCTGAGCCACCCTTTCCGATCGCTGAGCTATTGAGCGGATGCTTGGGCGTTCGCTGCGGGCTCGACGCGAGGGTGCAAGCCGAGGCGCTTGCGCCCCCACACCAGCAGATCGTCCACATAGGTGAACACGACAGGCACGACGAGCAGGCTCAGCGCCGTCGACGTCAAGAGCCCGCCGATCACGACAATGGCCATCGGCTGGCGAAAGCTGGGCTCGGCACCCATGCCCAGCGCGTTGGGCATCATGCCGGCGCCCATCGCGATGGTCGTCATCACGATCGGACGGGCGCGCTTGTGGCAAGCATCAATGACCGCATCGAACCGGGTCATGCCCAGCTCACGGCGAGCCATGATCGCGTATTCGACCAGCAGGATCGAGTTCTTTGTCACGATGCCCATCAGCATCAACACGCCGATGACCACGGGCATGGAGAACGATTGATGGGTCAGCCACAGCGAGATCAAAGCGCCACCCATGGCCAAAGGCAGGGCGCTGAGGATGGTGGCGGGCTGCAGGAAGTCGTGGAACAGCAGCACCAGCACGGCGTAGATGCAGAAGATGCCGATGGCCATCGCGGTACCGAAGCTCGTGAAGAGTTCGGACATGCGCTGCAACTCGCCCTGCTCGACGAAATGCACGCCGGTCGGCAAGGACTTCAGCGACGGCAACGCCAAGGCTTCACGCTGCACCTCACCGATGGTTCGGCCGTTCAGCTCGACCTTCAAGGTCACGTTGCGAGAGCGGTCGATGCGGTCGATCTGAGAAGGGCCACTGCCGATCGAGATGTTCGCCACCGAGGTCAGGCTGACCGTCCCCTTCGCCCCTGACACACGCAGCTGCCCCAAGGCGGCCAGGTCTTCCCGCACGCTGGGGTCCAGCCGCACCCGGATGCTGATCTGACGCTCTGGCAGGTTCAACTTGGGCAACGCGATCGCGTAATCGCCGTAGGTGGCCAGCCGCACGGCGGTGGCGAGCGATTCCGATGTCACGCCCAATGCAGCGGCGTGCGCGCTGTCGGGACGCAGCTGGATTTCGGGGCGCTGCAGGGCGGCGCTGGACGTGACGTTGCCAATGCCTTTGAGCGTGCGCAGTTGGGGCTCGGCCTGCGCTGCTGCCCGAGCCAGCGCATCGGGATCGTCGCTGGCCAGCGTCAGCTCCAACGCTTCGCCGCTGTTGCCCCCACCCACCGAAATGCGAGTGCCGGGCAGATCGCGCAGCACGTCCCGCATCCGGGCCTCGACCCCGGCTTGCTTGAGTTTGCGATCCCCCCGATCCACCAGGTCGACCGTCAGCGTCGCGCTGGTGAGGTCGTTGGACGAGGTGGCACCCATGCCGCTGCCAGTGGAGGCCGTGCCGGCCGAGACGAGGACGCTCTTGACTTCCGGCAGTTGCTTGAGCCGCATGGCTGCGCGCTGCGCGGTGGCCGAGGTGGCTTCCAGCGTCGAACCCGGCTGCATCTTGATGGTCACGCTGCTCTGGGCCTTGTCCTGCGCGGGGAGGAAACCGGTCGGGATGAAGGGCACCACCAGCATCGCCAAGGCAAAAAAGACCAACGTGCCCAGGAGCGTTGTCTTGCGGCGGCGCTGGCCGGTGCGCACCCAGCCCAGGTAGCGCGTCATCACTGGGCCGTCGGTAGACACCTCATGCTGTCCGGGCCCTATGGAATTTTTGGGCTTGAGCAGGTAGGCGGCCATCATCGGCGTCAACAGGCGCGCCACCAGCAACGAGGCCAGCACGGCCACCGACGCGACGATGCCGAACTGCCGGAAGAACTTGCCGGGGATGCCGCCCATGAAGGCCGTCGGCAGGAACACCGCCACCAGGGTGAAGGTGGTGGCGATCACGGCCATGCCGATCTCGTCGGCCGCCTCCATCGCGGCCTGGTAGGGCGTCTTGCCCATCAGCAGGTGGCGCTCGATGTTCTCGATCTCGACGATCGCATCGTCTACCAGGACGCCCACCACCAGCGACAGGGCCAGCAAGGTGATCGTGTTGAGCGAGTAGTCCAGCAGCCACATGGCCATGAAGGCCGGCACGATGGACAGGGGCAGGGCCGCCGCACAAACCAGGGTGGCCCGCCAGTCACGCAGAAACCACAGCACGACGATCACGGCCAACGCCGCACCCTCGATCAGCAGGCTCATTGAGCCTTCGTAGTTGTCCTGGATCGGCGTGACCGTGTTCGTGGCCTCCTGGATGTCCACGTCCGGATGGGCCTCGCTGAAGGTCTGAATGGCTTGCCTGACACCATTGAGCACCCCGACATCCGAAACGCCTTTTGAGCGCGTGATCTGGAACCCGATGACGCGCTTGCCATCCCGAAAGGCCAGCGTCGAGCGGTCCGCAAAGTTGTCGGTGATGCGGGCAACCTGGTCCAGGCGCACGGTGCGCCCGTCGGCCAGCGGCAGCGTGATGGCGCCGATCTCGGTGGGGCGGCCGACGGTCGCGATGGTGCGCACCGATTGCCGCATGCCGCCGAGCTGCCCCTGGCCGCCCGAGCTCTCTTTCTGCACGGCCTTCAGTTGGGTGGCCACATCCGACGGGGTCACGCCCAGACCGGCCATCAACGCCGGCTGCAGGTCGACATGCACTTCGCGGTCCACGCCGCCCACGCGGGCAACCTGGGCGACGCCCTTGACGGACAACATGGCCTTGGTGACGTCGTTGTCGACGAACCAGGACAGGTCCTGCTCATCGAGCCGGCCCGATGCGATCGTGTAGGTCACCAACGATGACGCGGCCGCAGTGGCCTTGGACACCGTCGGCGAGTTCATGCTCGACGGCAGCTCCGACTTGGCGCTGTCGACCGCGTTGCGCACCTCGTTGAGCGCTTGCTCGGCATTCTTGTCGATGTCGAAACTGACGCTGATGTTCACCGAGCCATCGGTGATGGTCGTGGTGATGTGGTCCAGCTTGGTCAGCGAGGCCAGCTTGTCTTCGATTTTTCGCGCGACGTCCGTTTCCAGCTGAGACGGGGCCGCGCCTTCGAGCGCGGCGGCAATCTGGATGGTGGGCAGATCCGTGTCCGGGAAATCCTGGATCTGCAGCTTGCCAAAGCCGATCAAGCCGATGACGGTCAGCAGGACGAAGAGCAGAACGGACGGAACGGGGTTCCGAATGGACCAGGATGAGACGTTCAAGGGGGGGCCTGCTCAGTGCGAGTTGCCGAAAGCCGCCGAGGCGGCCGACGGCATGGCGGACGCGCTGGCCGATGATGCGCTGGCCACCGTGACCTGAGCCCCATCGGAAAGAAAGGCGCCGCCACTGGCGACGACGCGGGCATCCGGCGTCAATCCGGCGACGATCTCCACCCGCTGTTGGCGGCGGCGACCCACCTTGACCGGCACGCTCCTGACCTTGCTGTGCTGATCGACAAGGAAGACGTAGTCGCGCCCGTCGCGGGCGACCAGGGCCGTATGCGGCAAGGTCATCGCAGCGAGCGCAGGCAACTCGATCGAGCCACTGCCGAACATGCCGGCTTTGGCGGGGCTGTCAGCGGGCAGGCTCACATACACCAAGGCGCGGCCGGTGCTGGTGCTGAGCACCGGACCAACGAGGCGCACACGGCCTTTGATGGCCTGGCCATCCGGCAGTGTGACCGAAGCCTGTTGGCCGGTGCGCACCTCGGAGAGCTGGCGCGCGTCGACTTCACCTTGCCATTCGATGCGGCCCTGGCGCACCAGCTTGAACAACTCGGTCCCGGCGCTGACCACATTGCCCAGAACGCCTGTGCGCGACGACACCAGCCCATCGTCCGGCGCCACGATGCGCGACTGCCGCAGCTTCAGATCGGCTGCATCCAGGTCGGCCTTCGCAGAAGCGAGGCCGGCGCGCGCCGTGGCGTCGTTGATCCGGGCTTCCTCGATGCTCTGGGCCGACAGGCCGCCGGTGGCCTCGACCATGCGCGCGCGCCTCAGGTTCGACGCGGCCTTGTCCAGTGCAGCCTGCGCTTGAGCAAGCACCGCTTGCTGCTTGTGCAGATCGTTCAGCAGGCTTTCATCGGCCAGGCGGGCCAGCACCTGGCCGCGCTTGACGTGGCTGCCGACGTCGACCAGCAGGTCCGTGATCCGCAGTCCACCTGTTTCCGGGCTGACGATGACTTCCTGCCAGGCGGCCAAGGTGCCATTGGCCTCTACCGTCTGCGGCCACAGCAAGTTGGTCGGCATGACGACGTCGACGGTGAGGACACTGGGGGCCTGTGTGCCCTGAGCGCCCTGTGCGGCGCTGACCTTGTCTCCTGTCGCTGCTTGTCGGTCTTTGCATGCGACCAGGATCAGCAACATCGAGGTGACAGCAATGGCGGCACAGGTGCGGCAAAGCCGCTTCGAAGTGGGGCTCATGGGTTTTTTGGGGGGGGCATTGGGCCGTTGACGATGGCGCTTGCGGCGGCGGCATGGCGGGGCTGCGTGGCCGGGGCATCGGGCGTCCAGCCGCCGCCGAGCGCCTTGTACAACGCGATCCAGTCACTGATCTGGCTCTGTTGAAGGTTGATGTCATCGATGTCAGCGGACAGCGCCGAACGCCTCGCGTCCTCAAGGCTCAGCAGGCTGATGCTGCCTGCACGCCAGTTGGCTTCGGAGGCCTGGAAGTATTGGCGGTACGCCTGCGCGGCTTGGCGAGACGCGTCCAATCGGTTCGCGCTGCTGTCCAGATTCACCAGCGCCTGCTCGACCTCTTTGACGGCCAAGCGCACACCCGCCTGATAGCTGGCCAATGCGCTGTTGTAGCTGGCCCGGGCGCTGTCGACTGCGGCCTGGCGCTTGCCGGCATCGAACAAAGGCAGTGACAGTTGCGGCCCGAAGGACCAAGTTGTATAGGCCGCGCCGCTGCCGGAGGTGGAGGCTCGGGCGATGGATCCCATCAGCGTGAAACTGGGATAGCGGTCCGCCTGTGCAGCGCCGATCTCCGCGCTCGTGGCGGCCAGCTCGCGCTCCAATGAAGCCAGGTCGGGGCGCTGGCGCAGCATCTGCGCCGGCACCTCCACCACGCGCAAGCCCTTGGGTTGGGGCAAGGCGGAGCTGGATGCCGCCAGGGCAGTGAGCAGCTCGGGCTGCTCGTGTCCGGTCAGGTACACCAGCGACTTGAGCAACACCGTACAGCTCCCACGTTGCCTGAGCGCCGATGAGCGGCTGTTGGCCAGACTGGCGCGTGCCAACGCGCCGTCTGAGGGCGCGCTCAGACCCGCCTCAACCATCGATGCAGTGGCCTTCTCCGTGGCAGTCTGCGATTGCAGTTCGCGGTCATAGGCCTGCGCCAACAGGCCGCAGGCGCGGTACTGAACATAGGTATCGGCCACCTCGGCAGCCAAGGACACGCGGGCGTCGTGCCAGTCGGCGATGCGCGCGTCGACGCGGGCGCTCGCGGCTTCGGCATTGCGGCGCAGCTTGCCGAACAGATCGAGCTCCCAGGAAGCGTCGAGGCCTGCGCTGCTGACGGTGGACAGCGTGGCCTGGTCGGTGGTGAGCTGTTGCCGGCTGCGCGTCGAGCTTGCGGATCCGTTCAACTGCGGAAACGTACCGGAGCGATCAGTGCTCAGCGTGGCGCGAGCCTTCTCGATGCTGGCCCAGGTGCGGGCCAGCGAGGTGCTTTCGGCCTCCGCCCAGGCAATCAGCTGCGTCAACGCCGGGTCGTCAAACTGCGCCCACCAGTCGGCCAGACCCGCTTCGCTGCCGCCATGGGGCAAAGGCGAAAACCACTGCACCGCTGCTTTGGGCGCAGGCGCTTGATAGCTTGGGCCCACCGCGCAGCCTGCAAAAACCAGGGTCAGGGTCAGAACTGAGGTGCAACGCCGCCCCATCGTGCGAAAAACTGCCAAGAACATTGAATCCACCTGTTTTCGGCATGGTACCCAGCGTTCATCTTTGCGCAGGGATGCGTGGGTTAAGGTGGGTAAAACGTCAGCGAATCGCCGTTAACTTTGCTCGATACTGACCGCGTCGATCCAAATCCGAACATCAAGGACACGGCAAATGCGCCGTCGGCCATGCAGGCCGCGGCGCTTCAGCGGAACTGTTCGCGGTACTGAGTCGGCGTGCAGCCAGCCCAGCGCCGGAAGGCTCGGGTGAAGTTGGCCGGGTCGCTGTAGCCCAGGTGGGCGGCGATGCCATCCACGGCGTGGCGGCCCTCGCGCAGCATGGTGCAGGCTTCCTGGTGGCGACGCTCATCGACCACCTGACGGAAGGTCAGGCCCTGGCGATCCAAGTGGCGCGCCAGCGTGCGTGCCGTGATGCCCATGCGCAGGGCCACCTGGTCCATCGACGGAAAGCCCTCGGTCGTCAGGGCCAGGGCCTCGGCGACCTGGTGCGCGATGTTGCCTGATTGCGCTGAAAGGCTTTGCAGGGCCACTTCGCAGGAGGCGCGGGCTTGTCTCGCGGCTTCTGGGTGGCCCATGATCAAAGGGACGTCCAAAGCATGTGGGGGCAGGACCAGTTCGTCCACGTCGCAGCCGAAATGCACATCGGGTAGCCGGGAAGCATACTTTGCGAAGGCCGGATCCCGAGGCAAGGTGAAGCGAAGCAGCACGCCTGGAGGAGGAGGCAGGTTGCCGCTGAGGCGACGCCCTGCGTGGATCCAGGCGGACATCATGCTTTCTGTGGCGAAGCGCCGCAGCGGGCCCAACGGGAAACGCTCGGTGGCCCGGATGCGCAGCGTTTGGTCACTCCGGAGCATGGACAACTCGAAGAACCAGCCATTGAGCCGCCAGTAGTTGACGGCGAGTTCAATCGCGTCAACCATCGAACAGGCCGACAGCAGTGCGTTGCCGAGGATGCCCAGCATCGTTGGGGGAAGGCTCAGGCCGAACTCGATGCCCAGACAGGGGTCGCGCGTCAGCCGCATGGCGGTGAGACACAGGGTGGCGAATTCGATGCCGTAGACCTCACCTTGGTCGCGGTCCAGCAGCATGGGCGGAAGGCCTGCCTGTGCCAGCAACTCGGCCTTGGGGATGCCACGCTGCTCGGCCACCTGCACCACCAACCGCGCCAAGCTCAAGGGCATGGCTGGCGACAGCAGGCCACGCAGTGGCACGCCGGCTTCTGCCGCCGCGCTGGAAGCGGCGGCAGCGCCAGAGGGGGCTGGCAAGCCTGATGTGAGCATGAAGGGGCCGATGGCGAAGGTGTCTGGTTCGGAAGTCTCTGCAAAGAATCGTAATGCGAGACGTTCAAACAAGCACCCCGGCAAAACGCCAAGTCCCCCCTTGCCCCCTCATTCAGAGATGATCAGTTGCATGCATGTCGCGGTGGCACTCAGTCGGCTTTGGAGAAGCCAGGCTTGACAGGGTTGGCAGGCCATGGCAGCTGGCCCATGCCTGGATACGCGATGCTGCCAAAGTAAAGCGAGGCACCCCGCTCTCGCACACTGGTGATGGGCGCATAGGCGCCATTTGTCGCGTCTTGCAAGTCCGCCACCACCTTGCCGTTGACATCCAGCTTCAGCACACGCCCATGTTGGGCGGCCTGGGGCCGAATGGCCTCAGGAATGCGGTACACCGCTTTCAACAGCGCGGGGTGAGGCAGCATGCCATCCAGCATCACATCGCGAGGGGCGAACAGCGCCAGCCAGAAGCCATCTTTGCCGTTGTAGCTGATGTTGTCCGGGAAGCCCGGCAGGTTCTCGATGAAAGGCTCGAACTGCCCCGCCTTGGGCCCCTTGAGCCAATAGCGCATGACGCGATACTGGAGCGTCTCCGAGACCAGCACATAGGCTTCATCGGGCCCCAGCGTCACGCCATTGGCCACGTGCAAACCCGAAGCCAGGGTGGTGGTCTTCCCGGTTTGCGGATCGTAGCTGAGCAAGCGGCCGTGGTTGCCGTGCTCAAAGACGTCGGCCATCATCTTGTCCAAGCCGTATGTGGACGACGCGTCGGAGAAGTAGATGAGGCCGGACTTGGCTTGCACCACGTCGTCGGTCAGCTTGAAGGGCACCCCATCAGACTGGGTGGACAGCACCTCGATCTTGCCCTGCGTGACACGCAGCAGGCCCTTGACCGCATCGGCCACCAGCACGGCGCTGCCGTCAGCAGCGGCAAAGGTACCCCAAGGGCGCCCACCCGTGTTGGCGAGCTCCTCATGCGTCTGACCATCTGCAGCAAAGCGCACGACCCGGCCATCCACATAGCCCGCGTAGATGCGCCCCGCATCGTCAAACGAAATGCCCTCGGGCCCGACACCCACATTCAGCCCGATGCGCTGGATGCCCTTGAGCGCCTGGTTCGTCGGGCCCTGCTGGGCAAGCTCCGGTGGCGTCCACCCGCCAGGGGTGATCTCCACAGGCCAAAGCGACAGGTAGGCGATGGCGGCAACCGCGATCGCGCCCATGAGGGGCAATGCTTTCATGCTCGGACCTTCGTGCGCGGGTGCGCCCATGTCACTTGGGCTGGTTTTCAGCGGGCTTGACTTCAGCTGGGTTGTTCCATGTCTGACGGGCAATGACCGAGCTGGAGCCACTGAGCTGCAACCTGGCTGCCGACACCACGTTTTGCACGGCAGACGTCAGCAGCTTGTGCGTGGTCGGGCTTTCAGGCTGCAGGCGGGCATGGCGCTCGGCCGGATCATGGTGCGGCAAGATGATCGGGAAGGCCGCGCCTCGCAACGGGCCGCCCTCCTTCGAATCATGGCGGTAGTGGACCGGCATGCGCTTGGCCGAGGGCTGCCAGGTGACATCGTCCCCCGTCCAGCGCAGCGCCAGGGCACGGCGGCGGCGCGTCCGTGAGGTGTTGCCGTAAGAGCCATGCAAGGTCAGCGGATGGAACATCAGGATATCGCCCGGCTCCATGTCCCAGTGCAGCAGCTCGTACTTGTCCAGGTTGGCGTTGATGTCGGGGATGTCGTCCATCTTCTCGTCGATGATCGCCGCGACATAGTCGGGCGACAGCGCCTTGAAGCGCTGCGGCCACTTGTGCGAGCCCTTGACGTAGAGCAGCCCGCTGCTGTCCTTGTTGACCTTGTCCAGCGGGATCCAGAACGAGGTGATCTGCTCGCCACGGATCGGCCAGAAGCTCAAGTCCTGATGCCAGGGGGTAGGCGCGTCCGTTCCAGGCTCCTTGACGAACATCTGGTCGTAGAAGAAGCGAACCTCTTTGGACTGCATCAGGTCCTGCGCCCAGCGTGCAAACGGGCCGTAATAGATCAAGTCACGCAAGACATCAATGCGCTTCCACAGGAAGATGTCCATCTTGTAGCCCTCGACCTTTCTCGACATGAACTTGCCGAGGAGCGATTGCTCACGGACAGCGTGTTCAAGGCCCTCCTCCACCATGGCCACCCAGTTGGGGTCCAGGGCCTGGCGGAGCATGATCACGCCGTCTTCGTCGTAACGCTGGATTTCTTCGGCGGTCAGCTTGCGCATGGGATGGGCAGGAAAGCTCATGGGCACCTCTTCGATAACTGATGA
>CANBUA010000023.1 GCA_947372535.1 Burkholderiales bacterium | reverse complement strand
GCTGAAATCGTGGCCCTGACCACTGGCCAAGTGGCCGGCCTGGGCAGCGCGCAACTGGCCGCCTTGAGCACCGCCCAGATCGCGGCCATGGAAACGGCCGACGTGAGGTCGCTGAGCACGGCAGCTCTGCGCGGCTTGAGCACCGATGGTGTGGTGGCACTGACCACCGACCAGGTCAATGCCTTGAGCACTGCTCAGATCGCTTCGCTGAACACCACGCAAGTGGCGGCCATCGAGACGGCCGACATCGCAGCCCTGAACACCGCGCAAGTGGCGGCGATCAGCACGGCCGATGTGGCGGCGCTGACCACCAGCCAAGCCGCCGCGCTGACCAGCACGCAAACGGCTGCCTTGAGCACCGCCCAGGTCGCCGCGATGAGCACGGCGGATGTGGCCGCGCTGACCAGCACGGCGCTGCGCGGTTTGACAACCGACGCGATCGTGGCCCTGAGCACGGCGCAAGTGGCTGGCCTGACCACGGCCGAGGTCTCCAACCTGAGCACGGCGCAAGTCGCTGCTCTGGAAACGGCCGACCTGTCTGCGATGGGCACGGCCCAGATCCGCGCTTTGAGCACGGCGCAAGTCGGCGCACTGAGCACGGCCCAACTGGCCAACATGACGACCGACCAGGTCGCCGCGCTGGGCACCGCCCAGGTGGCGGGTCTGAACACCACCCAGGTGGCGGCTTTGACCACGGCTGAAATGGTGGCCTTGAACACCGCTCAGGTGGCCGGTCTGAGCAGCGCCCAAGTGGCAGCCCTGAGCACCGCGCAAGTGGCGGCGATGGAGTCTGCCGATGTCCGGTCGCTGACCACGGCAGCCTTGCGTGGCTTGACCACTGAAGGTGTGGCGGCCTTGACGACCGATCAGATGAACGCCCTGACCACCAGCCAGGTGGCCAGCCTGAGCACGGCGCAGGTGGCCGCGATCGGCACCGCCGACATCGCGGCCCTGAACACCAGCCAGGTCGGTGCGCTGAGCAGCGTCCAGTCGGCGGTCCTGAGCACGGCGCAAGTGGCGGCCATCACCACAGCCGACATCCGCGCCATGAGCAGCACCGCGCTGCGTGCCTTGAGCACCGACGCGATCGCTGCCCTGAGCACCGCCCAGACCGATGCCTTGACGACTGCGCAAGTGGCCAACCTGACCACGGCACAAGTGGCGGCCATCAGCACGGCAGACATCGTGGCCCTGAACACCGCCCAGGTCGCCGCCTTGAGCAGCGCCCAAACGGCTGCCTTGAGCACGGCCCAAGTGGCCGCGATCGAGACCGGCGACATCCACGCCCTGAGCACCGCGGCCCTGCGTGGCCTGAGCACCGACGCCATCGTCGCCCTGAGCACCGCCCAGATTTCCGACTTGTCGACGGCGCAAGTGGCTGGCATGAGCACGGCCCAAGTCGCCGCCCTGGAGACGGCTGACCTGGCTGCCCTGGGCACCAACCAGATCCGCGCCCTGAGTGCCGCCCAAGTGGGTGCCTTGAGCACCGACCAAGTGGCGCACATGACCACGGACCAGATCGCCGCCTTGGGCACCGCCCAGGTCGCCGGCCTGAGCACCAACCAGATTGCTGCCTTGACGACGGCCGAAGTGGTGGCGCTGACCACGGCCCAGGCCTCCGGCCTGAGCAGCACCCAGATCGGTGCCTTGAGCACGGCCCAGGTGGCCGCGTTCGAGACCGCCGACCTGAGGTCGCTGAGCACCACGGCGCTGCGTGGCCTGAGCACCGACGGTGTGGCAGCCCTGAGCACGGACCAGGCTGCGGCCCTCACCACGGCGCAAGTGGCGTCCTTGAGCACCGCGCAAGTGGCGGCGATCAGCACGGCCGACATGGCCGCGCTGACCACCGGCCAGGCCGCGGCCTTGAGCAGCGCGCAAGCAGCAGCCTTGAGCACGGCCCAGGTCGCCGCGATCAGCACGGCCGATGTGGCCGCGTTGAACACGGCAGCCGTGCGCGGCTTGACGACCGACGCGATCGTGGCCCTGAGCACCGCCCAGGTGGCCGCCCTGACGACGGCCGAGGTGGCAGGCTTGAGCACCGCTCAGGTCGCTGCCCTGGAAACCGCCGACCTGGCATCCCTGGGCACCGCCCAGATCCGCGCCCTGAGCACCGCCCAGGTCGTGGCGCTGACCACCGATCAGGTGGCCCACCTGACCACCGACCAACTGGCGTCCCTGGGTACCGCCCAAGTCGCTGTGATGAGCACCGCACAAGTGGCGGCCCTGAGCACGGCTGAAGTGGTGGCCTTGACCACGGCCCAGGCCTCGGTCATGACCAGCGCGCAAGTCGGCGCCCTGAGCACCGCGCAAGTGGCGGCCCTGGAAACCGCCGACCTGCGGTCCATTACTACCGCCGCGCTGCGAGGCCTGAGCACCGAAGGTGTGGCGGCCCTGAGCACTGACCTGGTCGCCAACCTGAGCACCGCTCAACTGGCTTCCTTGAGCACGGCGCAAGTCGAGGCCCTCAATACCGCCGACATGGTGGCCCTGAGCACGGCGCAGGTTGCCTCCTTGACCACCGCGCAGGCGGCTGCCCTGAGCACCGCGCAAGTGGCGGCCCTGGAGACCGGTGACATCCATGCCCTGAGCACCGCCGCCCTGCGTGCCCTGAGCACCGATGCCATCTTGGCCCTGAGCACTGCCCAGGTCAGTGACCTGACCTCCTCGCAAGTGGCAGGCATGAGCACCGCGCAAGTGGCGGCCTTGGAGACAGCCGATCTGGCCGCCCTGGGCACCAACCAGATCCGTGCCCTGAGCACCGCGCAAGTGGCGGCCCTGAGCACGGCGCAGGTGGCCGGCATGACGACGGATCAGGTGGCTTCGCTCACCTCGGCCCAGGTCGCCACGCTGAGCACCGCCCAGATCTCGGCCTTCAACACGGCCGATGTGGTGGCCTTGACCAGCACCCAGGTGGGTTCTTTGAGCAGCACGCAAGTCGCTGCCCTGAGCACCGCCCAGGTCGCAGCCTTCGAGACGGCTGATGTCAGAGCGCTGACCACAGCAGCCTTGCGTGGCTTGACCACCGAAGGCATCGTGGCCTTGACCACCGATCAGGTGAGCAACCTGACCACGGCTCAGATCGCCTCGCTGAGCACCGCTCAGATGGCGGCGATCGAAACCGCGGACATCGTGGCCCTGAGCACGGCGCAGATGTCGACCTTGAGCAGCGCCTCCGTGGCCGCCCTGAGCACCGCTCAGATCGCCGCCATCGAGACCGCCGACCTCAGGGCGCTCAGCACCAACGCCTTGCGTGGCCTGAGCACCGACGGCATCGTGGCCCTGACGACCGAGCAAGTGGCGGCGCTGACGAGCAACCAGTTCGCCTCGCTGACCACCGCGCAGATGGCCGCGATGGAAACCCAGGATGTCGCAGCCCTGACGACCGAGCACATCGCGGCGATGACCTTCAAGGAAGCCTCCGCCTTGTCCACGGCCCAGGTGGTGGCGATCCAATCCAGCGAAATCAGGTACATGACCACGGCGGCGCTGCGAGGCCTGTCCACCGACGCCATCGTCGCCTTGAGCACCGATCAGATCTCCAACTTGAGCACCGCCCAGGTCTTCGGCCTGAGCACGGCGCAGGTGATGGCGATCGAGACGGCCGACATCGCGGCCCTGAGCACGGCGCAGGTCTACGCCATGAGCAGTGCCCACATCGCCAGCCTGAGCACCGCCCAGGCGGTGGCCCTGACCACGGCAGACATCGCGGCGATGAGCACAGCCCAATTGAGGGCACTGTCCACCGACGCGATCCACGCCCTGTCCACCGCCGCGATCGAAGGTCTGAACTCGACCCAGATCAGCAGCCTGACGACGGCCCAGATCCACTCACTGACCACCGATCAGTTCGTGACCCTGAGCACCGCCGACATGCATGCCCTGACCACGAGCCAGATGGCGGCCCTGACCACCGAACACATCGCGGCCTTCAGCACCGATCACGTGGTGGCCCTGAGCACGGCTCAACTGGCTGCGCTGGACATGGCTCACCTGGACGCCTTCTCCACGAATGCCACGGCGGTCATGACGGGCGCTCAGCTCGACGCCTACATCGCCAACACACCGCTGGTGCTCGACCTCAACGGTGACGGGGTGCACACGATCAGTGCGCAGAACGGGGTGATGTTCGACCTGAACGGCACGGGCAACGTGAGTCACGTCGGCTGGGCGTCTTCACAGGACGGCCTGCTGGTGATGGACCGCAACCATGACGGTCAGATCAACAACGGCACCGAACTGTTCGGCAGCGGTACACGCACCGCCAACGGACAGCATGCGGCCAACGGCTTCGCGGCCCTGGCGATGGAGGACACCAACCACGATGGCAAGGTCTCCGCGGCGGATGAGCACTTCAAGCAGATCAGCGTCTGGGTGGATGCCAACCACAACGGGGTGGCCGATGCGGGTGAACTCAAGTCGCTGGCGGACCTGGGCATCATCTCGCTGGATGTGCATGCCGAGAAGGGTACGGCGATCGACAACGGCAACCTGCTGGGTCTGATCTCGAGCTACACCACGGCCGATGGCAAGAACCACGAGATGGCCGACGTGTGGTTCAGCAAGGACCACAGCACGGCGGCGACTCAGGACGGCGATGCCCATGCGGCAGCGCAGACCCAGGTCACCGTGTCCGATCTGCTGGCCGATCACGGTCACCTGGCAGCGCTGGACAAGCTGAATGAACCTGCTGCGACGACGACCCCGGCGACCCACACCGCCACGGCCGACGTCACCCAGCCGGTGCAGACGGTGGACCACCATGCCAGCCTGGCGAACGATCTGATGAAGGGCCTGCTGGATGATCAGAACAAGACGCCGCTGATCTAAGCAGCGTGGCGGCCAGGCGGCCGTCGACCCAGGCCTTGACTGCCTACACAGTCAGCGCTTGGGTCGGCGCCTGAAGGCCCAGCCACCGGAGGGCGACCTCCGCCAAGTGGGCGGGGTCACCGCTGGACCACAGCCATGTGCGTCCTTCGGTGGCCCCGCCCACTGTCTTTGGCCGCGCCACTTGTGGGTCCAAGGCTTTGCGAACCACCTGCCGCGCCACCGCCTCGGACGTGTCGATGATCGTCACAGCCGGCCCCAAGGCCTGGCGGAACAGTGGCTCGATCAAGGGGTAGTGGGTACAGCCCAGCGCCACAGTGTCCACCTCGGCGTCGATCAAAGGTTGGGAGAACTGCACCACCAAGGCCCGCAGAACAGGGGTGTCCAGCTCGCCACGCTCGATCTCGCGGGCCAGACCGGGGCAGGGCTGAAGCACGATCTCGGCCTGCGCGCCATGCTGCTGCACCAGCAGCGCGAACTTGTCGCTGGCCAGGGTCACTGGCGTGGCCAGCACGCCGATGCGTTTGCTGACCGACTGCCGCACCGCCGGTTTCACACCGGGCTCGACGCCGATCACCGGCAACTCGGGCCAGCGCGAGCGCAGTTGGTGAACCGCAGCAGCCGTGGCCGTGTTGCAGGCCACCACCACCGCATCGACTTCCTTGC
This sequence comes from Burkholderiales bacterium, assembly GCA_947372535.1. Next base: position 21,609 of record CANBUA010000023.1, on the reverse strand, counting down.
TCAGCAGGAAAGCGGCGATCAGCTCGGAGCGCACGATCACATGCTGATCGTCCCGGTCGCCATAAGGCGCATGACCGGAATCGGCCACATAGATCAGATCGGCCATGGGCAGGGCGTTTCGCACCGCCTTGAGGATGGACAGCCCACCCAGCCCCGAATCAAAAATGCCCAGCCGAAAGCCCTGACCATCGAAGGTGAGGCAATCTTCTGAGGTCGAAACGGGCTGTTCGGCGGGCAAGGGCATGGAAATCTGGCGTCAAAGACAAGATTTTCCTACGTTTGAGACAGCTTTCCCTTGGTTTGTCCCGACTTCTAACGCTAGAATCGAACGATCGTGCTTTTTTAGCCAAGGCACGCCAAATTCAATCAACTCTTCCTCACGACGCAGGAGACAGCGCATGAAGGTTCTTGTACCGGTCAAACGGGTGGTGGACTACAACGTGAAAGTTCGCGTGAAGTCTGATGGCACAGGCGTGGACATCGCCAACGTCAAGATGAGCATGAACCCCTTTGACGAAATCGCCGTCGAAGAGGCCACGCGCCTGAAAGAAAAGGGCATCGTCACCGAGATCATCGCCGTCTCCGTGGGCGTGACCCAATGCCAGGAAACGCTCCGCACGGCCATGGCCATCGGTGCAGACCGCGGCATCCTGGTCGAGACCGATGGCGAGACCCAGCCATTGGCCGTGGCCAAGCTGCTCAAGGCGCTGATCGACAAGGAAAAGCCTGACCTGATCATCCTGGGCAAGCAAGCCATCGATGACGACAGCAACCAGACCGGCCAGATGCTGGCTGCGCTGGCTGGCCTGCCCCAAGCCACTTTCGCCTCCAAGGTGGAAGTCGCTGGCGGCGCCGTCTCCGTGACGCGTGAAGTCGACGGCGGCCTGGAAACGCTCAAGCTGACGCTGCCTGCGGTGATCACCACCGACCTGCGCTTGAACGAGCCACGCTACGTGACCCTGCCCAACATCATGAAGGCCAAGAAAAAGCCTTTGGAAGTGCTCAAGCCTTCCGACCTGGGTGTGGATGTCACCTCGCGCATCAAGACCCTCAAGGTCGAAGAGCCCGCCAAGCGCAGTGCTGGTATCAAGGTGCCCGATGTGGCCACCCTGGTGTCCAAGCTCAAGAACGACGCCAAAGTGATCTAAGGAGTACAAGAACATGACCGCTCTTGTCATTGCTGAACACGACAACACCAGCATCAAATCCGCCACGCTCAACACCATCACTGCTGCCAAGCAAGCCGGTGGCGACGTGCACGTCCTGATCGCCGGCAGCAACGCCGGTGCCGCGGCAAGCGCCGCCGCGCAAATCGCCGGCGTGACCAAGGTGCTGCACGCCGATGGCGCCCAGTTCGCCGACGGCCTGGCCGAGAACGTGGCCGCGCAAGTGCTGGCCGTGGCCTCGGGCTACAGCCACCTGTTCTTCCCGGCCACGGCCTACGGCAAGAACATCTCGCCCCGCGTCGCTGCCAAGCTGGACGTCGCTCAAGTCTCGGAAATCTCCAAAGTGGTGAGCGCCGATACATTCCAGCGCCCTATCTACGCCGGCAACGCGATCGCCACCGTGCAATCGTCCGACTCGGTCAAGGTGGTCACCGTTCGCGGTACCGCTTTCGATCCAGCCGCCACCACCGGTGGTTCGGCCGCGGTCGAGACCGTGACGGCTGTGGCCGATGCAGGCACCTCGTCCTTCGTGGGCCGTGAGGTGACCAAGTCCGAGCGTCCTGAGCTGACCGCTGCCAAGATCATCGTCTCCGGTGGCCGTGCCCTGGGTTCGAGCGACAAGTTCAACGAAGTGCTCGAGCCACTGGCCGACAAGCTGGGTGCCGCACTGGGCGCCTCGCGCGCTGCCGTTGACGCTGGTTACGCACCGAACGACTGGCAAGTGGGCCAGACAGGCAAGATCGTCGCGCCTCAGCTGTACATCGCTTGCGGCATCTCCGGTGCCATCCAGCATCTGGCCGGCATGAAGGACTCCAAGGTGATCGTCGCGATCAACAAGGACCCCGAAGCCCCCATCTTCCAGGTGGCCGATTTCGGTCTGGAAGCCGACCTGTTCGTGGCCGTGCCCGAACTGGTGAAAGCACTGTAATCAAAGGGATGACAGGCAGATCGTGATGGTCTGACTGCACATGCCCAGGGGCGCTCACGAGGCGCCCCTTTTGTCGTTCAATCGTCGGAGAAATTTTCATGTCCTACCGCGCCCCCGTCAAAGACCTCATGTTCTGCATCAAGGAGCTGGCTGACCTTGAGCAAGTCGTGTCGCAGATCCCGAGTTTCGAAGACGCGGGCCTGGACACGGCCCAAGCCGTGCTGGACGAATGCGCCAAGTTCAACGAAGGCGTGGTCGCCCCGCTGAACTGGAGCGGCGACCAGGACCCCGGCGCCTGGAAAGACGGCGTGGTCACGACCTCGCCCGGCTTCAAGGAGGCCTACAAGTCTCTGGGCGAAGCCGGCTGGCAAGGCCTGCATCAGCCCGCCGATTTCGGCGGCCAGGGCCTGCCCAAGACCATCGGCGCGGCCTGCATCGAGATGCTGGTCGGCGCCAATCTGAGCTTCTCGCTGTGCGCCATGCTCACGGGCGGTGCCATCGAAGCGCTACTGACCGCTGGCAGCGACGAGCTCAAGCAGATCTACCTGCCCAAGATGATCGCCGGCCAATGGACTGGCACCATGAACCTGACGGAAAACCAGGCCGGCTCCGACCTGGCCCTGGTGCGCTCCAAGGCCGTCAAACAGGCCGATGGCACCTACCGCGTCACTGGTCAGAAGATCTTCATCACCTACGGTGAGCACGACATGGCCGAGAACATCGTCCACCTCGTGCTGGCCCGCACGCCCGATGCGCCCGAAGGCGTCAAGGGCATCAGCCTGTTCGTGGTCCCCAAGGTCATGGTCAAGGCCGATGGCTCGCTGGGCGAGCGCAACGACGTGTTCTGCGCCTCCATTGAGCACAAGCTCGGCATCAAGGCCTCGCCGACCGCCGTGTTGGTCTTTGGCGATGGCAAGGGCGACGTGGGCGAGGGCGGTGCCATTGGCTACATCGTCGGCCAGGAAAACCGTGGCCTCGAATACATGTTCGTGATGATGAATGCGGCCCGCTATGACGTGGGCATGCAGGGCATCGGCCTGTCCGAACGCGCCTACCAGAAGGCCGTCGACTACGCGCGTGACCGCATCCAGTCGCGCCCGGTCGATGGCTCACTGCCAGCTTCCGGCCCGATCATCCATCACCCCGACGTCAAGCGCATGCTCATGACCATGCGCGCGCTGACCGAAGGCGGCCGCGCGATGGCGCTGGTTGGTGCGGCGGCCTTCGACAAGGCCCATCACCACCCCGACGCGAACGTGGCCAAACAGAACCAGGCCTTGTACGATTTCCTGGTGCCCCTGATCAAGGGCTACGGCACCGAGAACAGCGTCGAAGTGGCCTCGCTGGGCGTGCAGGTGCACGGCGGCATGGGCTTCATCGAAGAGACGGGCGCGGCCCAGTACTACCGCGATGCCCGCATCCTGCCCATTTACGAAGGCACGACCGCCATTCAAGCCAACGACCTGGTCGGCCGCAAGACCGCGCGTGATGGCGGTGCCGTGGCCAAGGCCATCGCCGGTCAGATCGCCGACCTGGAAGGCGTGCTGGCCAAGCGCGAAAGCGCGGCCTGCCAGACCATGGCCAAGCGCCTGAAGGTGGCCCGCGAAGCTTTCCTGGAGGTTGTCGATTTCGTCGTGACTCAGGTCAAGGCCAACCCCAATGCGGTGTTCGCCGGCTCGGTGCCTTACCTGTTCTTGAGCGCCCACCTGGTGGCCGGCTGGCAACTCGCCCGCTCGCTGGTGGCCGCTGAAGACCAACTGGCTGCCGGCAACGACCCGGAATTCATGGCCGCCAAGATCGCCACGGCGCGCTTCTTCGGCGACCACATGCTGCCTCGCGCCGCCATGCTGCGCGACACCATCCTCGAAGGTGGCGACAGCGTGAACGCCATGCCCATCAGCGCCTTCTGATCAGAAAAGAGCCCACATGCTGCCTCCCATCCTGAAGGGCGTGCCCTTCCCGGTGATCGCCTCGCCGATGTTCATCGTCAGCACCCCCAAGCTGGTGATCGCGCAATGCCAGGCCGGTGTGGTGGGCTCCATGCCTGCGCTCAACGCCCGGCCGGCATCCCAGCTCGACGACTGGCTGGCCGAGATCACCGAGACCCTGGCCGCCTATAACGCGGCCAACCCGCACCAGCCGGCCGCGCCCTTCGCGATCAATCAGATCGTGCACAAGAGCAACGACCGTCTTGAGCACGACCTGGAAGCCTGCGTCAAGTTCAAGGTGCCCATCGTGATCACCTCGCTGGGCGCGCGCACCGATGTCAACGAGGCGGTGCACAGCTACGGCGGCATCGTGCTGCACGATGTCATCAACGACAAATTCGCGCGCAAGGCCATCGAGAAGGGCGCCGACGGCCTCATCGCCGTGGCGGCGGGTGCCGGTGGACATGCTGGCACGACCAGCCCCTTCGCGCTGATCCAGGAGATCCGCCAGTGGTTCGACGGCCCGGTGGCTTTGTCCGGCGCCATTGCCAACGGACGCGCCATTTTGGCCGCCCGTGCCATGGGCGCCGACTTTGCCTACATCGGCTCGGCGTTCATCGCCACCGAAGAGGCACGGGCGGTTGATGCCTACAAGCAGATGATCGTCGACAGCGCCAGTGCTGACGTGATCTACACCAGCAAGTTCACCGGCGTGCACGGCAACTACCTGCGTGGCTCCATCGTGGCCGCCGGCATGGACCCCGAAACGCTGGGCAACGGCGACCCGAGCCAGATGAGCTTTGGCAGCGGCGAAAGCTCAGGCAAAGTCTGGAAGGACATCTGGGGCTGCGGTCAGGGCATTGGCGCGATCAAGGAAATTGTGCCCACGGCTCAACTGGTGGCGCGCTTGAAGGCGGAGTACGAAGCGGCTAGACAGCAGTTGTTGCAAGGCTGATCTGACTCAGACTTGAACCTGTTCCCAGCCATCGGGCTGTGGTGCCCACGAAAAAAGGGACCATCTCTTCAGGAGCATGGTCCCTTTGTTTTTTGGTGCTGATCCTTGGGCGGGGATGGACCGTTCAGCGATTCACCCGTTGCCAGGCCGAAAACCCACCTTCGTTCTGGTCATTGCCATGCACCTGCAGCATTTGACTGACCGCGATCACGGCCTGGGTGCGTGAACTCACGTTGAGCGCGCGCAGCACAGCGGCCACGTGGTCTTTCACGGTCTCGACTGACAGGCTCAACTCGCGGGCAATCAGCTTGTTGGGCTGACCCTTGAGCAGCAATGCCAGCACATCGGTCTGGCGGGGCGTCAGGCCCAGTTGCGTGAGCGAGGGCGGTGTCTGGAAACCCGCATCCACCGCTTCGCTGCGCACCGGTGCATGGCCACTGCTGCCGATCACATCGTTGCCCATGCTCATCGGTGGCACATACACGCCGCCCGAGATCACCTGCTGCAGTGCTTCGACCAGGGTTTCGTTGCTCGCACGCTTGGGCACGAAGCCCATCGCGCCCATGTCGATGGAGCGGATCACGTCGCTGGTGCGGTCCGAGGCAGAAATCACCACCACGGGCAGGGCGGGGTAGGTCGAGCGGAACTCGGCCAACAAGTCAAAACCGTCGGCATCGCCCAGGTGCAGATCGAGCAACACCAGTTCGATGGTGCTGTCGGCAGCCAGCGTTTCGCGGGCGGTTTTGCCGCTCGAAGCCGAGGACACGACCACGTTGTCACCCAGGCCCTGGATGACCGATTGCAGGGCGGCCAGGATCAGCGGGTGGTCATCAATCAGCAGAACCTTCATCAAAACTCCTCGACTTGGATGTATTTACAAGCTGTTTTTGTGTGTTTTTTCAGGCCATTGGGGCCACACTGAGGTTGGATGATAGGGGCAGTCCTCAGTCCATTGAGGGGTATGAAGCGCTCATTGACCTTGAAAAGCCAGTTTTGTCTACTGAAATGCCCACCGTGAGCAGCCGTGACAGCCGAAGCGAGCAGAGCGTCTCGCCGGAATCAGTGCGGGCCGCAGCAGCAGTTGCCGCCGCGGCCGCAGCTGCGGTCACACCGTCCGCTCAGACGGTTGACGCCTTGGCCTCTCAACTGGCATGCCTGCGCACGGCCTTGTCGGCCAGAGACTGGAAACACAGCTCGGCGGAGGTCGTGGCCGAGATCAGCCAGCTTCTGAAATGCTTGCGGGTATCGATTGGCTGGGTCGTTGCCGGACAGTTGCGTGTCGTGGCCCTGTCCGATGGCGTGGTGCTGGAAGAAGGCGCGGCCATCCCCGAATTGAACCAGGCCATGCTGGAGGCCGTCCATCAGCGTGCCGTCCTGATCTGGCCCGAAGCCGGGCGCAGTGGTGAGCGCATCACCCTGGCCCACCAAAGTCTGTTCAAGGCGCAAGGCCTGGCGGGGGTCATCAGCATCCCGCTGGCCGATCACGGTCGGGTGGTGGGCGTGATCACTTGCGAGCGTTCGGCGCCTACCGTCGGGCTGGCACCGAACAGCCGCGCCGACGTCGCGGCCGGCACCTTTGAGCCGGCCGAGCAACGCTGGCTGGAGGCGATGGCCTCGTCGTTGTCGCCACTGCTGACGCTTCAATACCGGATCGATCGGCCTTTGTCCGAGCGCATCCGCTCCGACGTGCTGCTGTTCAAGGAGCGCCTGAAAGATCCCAAGCAGTCCGGTTTGCGCTGGACATTGGGGCTGCTGGGCTTGACCCTGGCTTACGCGCTGGTGTGGCCCATGCCGCATCGGGTCAGCGGCACCGCCAAGCTCGAAGGTGCTGTTCAGCGGGTGCTCAGTGCCTCACAGGACGGTTACTTGCGCGAGGTCTTTGTGCGCCCCGGCGATGTCGTCAAGGAAGGGCAGGTGCTGGCCCGTCTGTCCGACGATGAATTGCAGTCGGCACGGCGTGCGCGCATGGCCGAGGTGGCGCAGCATGAAAATGGGTTCGCCGAGGCCTTTGCGCGCGGCGACCGAGGTCAGGCGGCCGTGGAGCAATCCAAGGTGTCCGAGGCCCGGGCCCAGCTCGGTCTGATCGACCAGCAATTGGCCCGCACGACCTTGACGGCGCCCTTCGATGGCGTGGTCATCCAGGGTGATTTGCGTCAATTGATGGGCGCGCCGGTCAAGCGGGGCGACCCCTTGCTGACGCTTGCGCCCGGTCTGGACTGGCGCGTGATGATCGAGGTGGACGAGTCCGAAGTGGGGTCAGTACACCGTGGCCAGGTGGCCGAGTTGCGTCTGGCGGCCATGCCGGGTCAGGCCATCGCGCTGGTGGTTGATCGAGTCACGCCCGTGGCCCGCAGCACCAGCGATGGTGTTCGTTACGAGGTCGAGGCCAAGCCCACTGGTCTGGGCGCCGGCCTGGCGGGTCTGCGCCCAGGTTTGCAGGGCGTGGCCAAAGTGGCCTTGGCCGATCAGCCTCTGGCGTTCCGCTGGGTGGTCAAGGGTTGGCAGTGGCTTCGCCTGCAGATCTGGTCCTGGTTCTAGCTTTCTCAAAAAAAGCGCATGTCGGACTCGCTCATCTCGCCTTTCTGGTATCGGGTCGCTGACCTGCATCCGCGCATGCGCCCGCATGTATCGGTGCAGATGCAGACCACGCGTGGCCAGGCCTGGTATGTGCTGTTCAACCAATCGACCGGGCGTCATCACCGCGTCAATGCTCAGGCGTATGAACTCGTGGGCCGCATGGATGGGCGCATGAGCGTAGCCGAGGCCTGGCAGATGCTGATCGACCGCATGGGCGATGATGCGCCGTCCCAGCACGACGTGATCCGCATCCTGGGTCAGATGACGGAAGCGGGCCTGATCCAGGCCGAGGTGCTGCCCGATGTGCGCGAACTGATGCGCGCCGATGAAGGGCGCCTCAACAAAGAGCGGCGCGCGCGGCTGAACCCGTTGTCTTTCCGGCTGGGGCTGTTCAATCCTTCCAGGCTGCTGGAGGTGCTGGCACCCGTCGGGCGAATCATGTGGTCGAACTGGGTGATGTGGCCCTGGTGCCTGCTCATGGTGGCCGCTTTGTGGGGCATGGCTGTGAACTGGCGCGAGGCGGTCGCTTATGGGCGCCTGTATTTTCTTTCGCCCGGTTTTCTGGGGGCCGCGTGGCTGGTCTATCCGGTCATGAAGGCGCTGCACGAGTTGGGGCATGCCCTGGCGTTGCGGCGCTATGGCTGCGAGGTGCCTGAGGTCGGCGTCAATTTCTTCGTGTTTGTGCCCATGCCTTATGTGGACGCCAGTGCCTCGAACCGCCTGGTCAATCGCTGGCAGCGGGCCCACATCAGCGTGGCTGGCATCTGGGTCGAACTGACGCTGGCCGCCATTGCCGCCTTGCTCTGGCTGACCGTGGAAGATGGCGCGGTCAGGCAGGTGCTGTTCGTGGTCATGAGCCTGGGCGGGCTGTCCACGCTGCTGTTCAATGGCAACCCGATGATGCGGCTGGATGGCTACTACGCCTTGTGCGATGCGCTTGACCTGCCCAACCTGGCCGGCCGCAGCGGGCGCGCCCAGGCGCGCTGGTGGCGTCGCCTGGGCCTGTTCCTGCTGCGCCTCAAACCTGACGATGACGATGTGGCCGTGATGGCCGCAGATGGCCTGGAACGCTGGGCCCTGGCTTTCTACGGTCCCGCATCCTGGCTCTACCGGATCGGGGTCACTTGGCTGATCGTGACCTGGGCCGCCGACAAGGCCTCTTGGCTGGGCATCGGTCTGACCGGTTGGGCCGTGTGGAGTCTGTGCGTGCAGCCCTTGTTGTCTTGGATGCAGAGCCTGACCCAGCGGCATGATTTCTCCACGGCGCGCTGGCGTGCTGTGTGGCTGTCGATGGGGTTCGCCGCCGCCCTGACCTTCTTGGTAGGTTGGGTGCCCTTGTCGTCCACGCTGGTGGCCGAAGGCGTGGTCTGGCTGCCCGACGACGCCCAGGTGCGCGCCACCACTGATGGCGAAGTCGAAGGGGTGCTGGCCCGAGCCGATCAGGTGGTCGACAAGGGTGAGGCCCTCATGACGCTGACCTCACCGGCCATGGAAAGCGAGCGCCAGGTTCTTCAAGCCCAGATTGAGGGTTCCGAAGCGCAATACCACGCTGCCTTGGGGCAGGACACCTTGAAGATGCAAAACGCGCTGGAGGCGCTCAAGCGCGATCGGGCCGCCTTGCGCGAGCTCGACATGGAGCTGGCCAAGCACGTGCTGCGGGCCGGCGTGTCGGGTCGCTTCGTACTATCGCGCAGCGAAGACATGGACGGCCACCAGGTCAACCGTGGCCAGGTGCTGGCCTATGTGCTGGGCGATGGCGCCACGGTGGTGCGCGCTGTCGTGCCTCAACGCGACATCGACGACGTGCGGCATCGCCGCAAGGCTGTTTCGGTGATGCTCGACGAGCAGCCCGGCATGGTGTGGATGGCGCACTGGCTGCGCGAAGTGCCCGCCCCGGCGGACCGTCTGCCTTTGCCGAGCATGGCCGATAAGATGGGAGGCCGGGTGCCCACCGATCCTGAGGACAAAGAAGGTCTGCGCCCCCAGGAGCCCAGTTATGTGATCGACGTGGCCTTGTCTGCCTCCATGCCGCGCTCGGGTGGCCTGGCCCGTGTGCGAATCGAACTGGAGCCTCAGACCATCTGGGTCACCATCAGCCAACGCGTGAGGCAGTTGCTGCTGCGGCACTTCTCCGACGTCAAGGCTTGAGCCAGCCCAGACGGCAGCCATGAGCCATCCTGTTCAGTCCGGCCCGGCGCTTTGGTCCAGCCATGTGGGCGACAGCCCGTCCAGGCTGCCCATGCCCGGTCCCATTCATGGCGACTACCCTGTTCGCGAGATCGAGTCGGTGCCCAACAGCGCCTACGTGGCCTGCGTCAAAGCTTGGTGGCGCGCACCCAGCCAGCCCAGCGCAGGTGCTTCGCGCCGCATGGTCGCGCAAGCCAGGGCTTTTGCAGCACATTGGCTCACGCTCGACGAAGCACGCCGCGCCCAGGCCTTGGTACAGGTGCGTGGCACCTTGTCTGTCAACGGCCTGGAAGGCCAGGCCCTGGCGCATGGGCTGGGTGCCTGCGTGGCAGAGATCGAATCGCGCCTGCAATGGCAGCTGCACGACAGCCAGGTGATGGCCGCCAGCTGGATGCTGGGCAATCGCCTGATCGAGATGGCCACCGGCGAGGGCAAGTCCGTCACCGTGGTGCTGGCCGCAGCGACCGCCGCGCTGGCCGGGGTGCCCGTGCATGTGATGACGTCCAACGACTACCTGGCCAGGCGCGATGCCATCCAGTGGCAGCCGATTTTCGCGGCCCTGAAGCTGGGCGTGTCTTCGGTCATGTCCACCAGCACGCCGCCAGAGCGTCTGGCTGCCTACCAGCATGACGTGGTCTACGTCACGGCGCGTGAGGTGGCTTTCGATCACCTGCGCGACCGCGCTGCCCGGGCGCAGGGCCAACCGGTCATTCTGCGTGGCCTGTGCATGGCCATCGTTGACGAGGCCGACAGCATCTTCATCGACGAGGCCTGCACGCCACTGCTGTTGGCCCAGGCCACGCCGGGCCGCGAGCTGGAGCGCACCATCCGCACGGCCTTGTACGTGGCAGGCCAACTCAAACGCGAACGACATTTCGAGCGCAAGGGTGATCAGGAGGTGCGCCTGCTCCCGGCAGGCCGCAGCGAGGTCGAGCGCCTGTGCAACAGCCTGGGCGGTGTCTGGCGGCTCAAGCGCCACCGCGAGGACCAGGTCATCCTGGCCCTGACCGCGCTGCACGGCCTGCGCCGCGACGAGCATTATCTGGTCAAGGACGACGAGGTCCACATCATCGATGCCACCACGGGGCGCCTGGCCCTGGGGCGTGCCTGGTCACGCGGCCTGCACCAGATGGTCTGCATCAAGGAAAAGGTGGCCTTGCCGCCCCAGACCGAGACGCTCACCCAGGCCACTTACCAGACCTTTTTTCCGCGCTATCACCGCCTGTGCGGCCTCAGCGGCACCCTGTGGGAAGAGCGCGGCGAGTTGCTGGGCATTTATGGTTTGCCAGTGGTTCGGGTTCAAAGCCGATTTCCTTTGCTGCGGCAGGATCTGGGCACCTTGGTGCTGCCAGATGCCACCGCCCAGTGGGTGGAAGTTGCACGGCGGGCGCAAAAAATGGCCTCATCTGGACGTGCTGTCCTGGTCGGCACGGACACGGTGGCCGATTCTGAGGCCCTGTCAGCCGTTCTGACGGGCATGTCAGTGCCGCACGCCGTGCTCAATGCCCGCCATGATGGCTCCGAGGGCGCCCAAGAGTTGACGATCATCCGCGCCGCCGGCCTGCCGGGCGCCATCACGGTCGCCACCCACATGGCCGGCCGCGGCACCGACATCCAGGTTCACCCCGATGTGCTGGCCAAAGGCGGCCTGCATGTGATCAACACGCACTTGAACGCCTCAGCCCGCATCGATCGTCAGTTGCAAGGCCGTTGTGCGCGGCAGGGGCAGGGCGGCAGCCACGAGCGGGTGCTCAGCTGGCAGGACTCGACTTTGCGCCTTTGGGTGGACAGGCCTTGGTTCCGGCGCCTGATCTTGCCTCGTTTGATGGCGGCGTCGGCCACCAATGGGCTGGGGCGGCTTTGTTGCGCGTGGGCCCAACGGCAGGCCGGTTTGCTGTCGCGCTGGCAGCGCTGGGGCATGTTGCAGCTGGAAGTGAGCATGCGCCGCCACCTGGCTTTGGCCGGACGAGACGACTGGGCGTGAAATCCAGGCGTTTTCTTGGCTCAAGTGACGGGCAATTTGTGTCGAAATGCATGGTACGTGATGAAACACCGCGATGCCTGATTGGCTGGGGTCGCCGTTGGAGCCAAGTGTGAAAATGAGGAATCTGACACCGCTGATGACCGTGCTGGCGGGCTGCCTGTCGTGGACAGCGGCGAGTGCGGACGTGATGGGTTGCCTGGTCGAGCCCGATCGGGTCGCCGACGTGGGCAGTCAATCGATTGGTGTGCTGGAGCGCGTCTACGTCGAGCGTGGCGATGAAGTCACTGCCGGCCAGTTGGTGGCCCGCCTGAGCGCCAGCGTTGAAAAGGCGTCCGTCTCGGTGGCCGAAGCCCGGTCCCAGACCGATGCCGAACTCCGCCAGGCCGTGGCTGCCAATGAGTTGGCCCAGCGCAAGCTGGCGAGGGCCAAGGATTTGCTCAAGCGTGAATTTGTCTCGGATCAGGCCGTGGACCAGGCCGATGCCGAAGCCCGGGTCGCCGAGCAACGCGTGGCCCAGGCCCGCGACTCCTTGAAGGTGTCTCAGAAAGAGTTCCAACTGTCGTCGGTGCAACTGGGCCAGCGCGATGTGCGCAGCCCCTTCAGTGGCATCGTGGTCGAGCGGTTTCGCACCGAAGGCGAGCGCATCGAGCGCGAACCCCTGGTGCGTGTGGCCAAGATCGACCCGCTGCGTGTGGAGGCCATCGTGCCCGCCTCGCAATTCGGCAGCATCACGGCCGGCCAGATGGCCCTGATCAAGACCGATCTGCCCAGCTTCAATGCCATGAGCGCCAAGGTCGTGCTGGTCGATCGTGTGATCGACCCGGCCTCCAACAGCTTCCGCGTTCGGCTGACCTTGCCCAATCCGGACCACAAGATTCCCTCCGGCCTGCGTTGCAAAGTTGATTTCGCTGGCGTGACCGAAGCGCCTGCGCGTGCGGCGCCAGTGGCACCGGGTCGTGCGCCTGTCAATGTGCCGCTGAATGCGCCCGCTGGCACGGCACCGGCTGTGTCGACCACCACTTTGCCCAAGGCGGTGGCCTCGGCTTCCGTCTTGACACCAATGCCCGCGGCCGCTGCCGCTGCTGCGCCGACTGCCGCGGCGGCCACGCCCTTGCCATCGACCCGCCTGGTAACAGCGCACAAGGCGCCCGAGCGCATGCTGGTCAAACAGTACATGGCTTCTCGTGAGCCCCGGTTGACGCCGTCGCAAAGCATGGTCTCGCCCAAGCTGTCGTCCTCCCTCGACAGCGAACGTCCCTGGTTGTCGCTGCGGTGAGCCCCGTTCCTGGCTCCACTGGCGGCGCGCTTGATCGGCTCAGCGACACCGCGACCGATCCCAAAACCGCGCCTGTGGCCGATGCCACCTGGCGCCAGAAGTTCAAGGACTTCCGCGGTCAGTTGAGCTTGAGCCCCACGGCCCGCATCAGCATGGGCCTGGTGTCCTTGCTGATCGGCCTGCTGATGGTGCTCGACCTGGTGCTCAAGCTGCTGCCCGACCAGCGGGTGATGACGCAGCACCTGCGCGAGGACGTCTCAGTCAACCTGGCCTTGCAGATCAAGCACATGCTCGGTCAGCAACAACTACTGCAGCTGATTGGCCCCACATTGTCAGAGATGGTGGCGCAGTCGACGGAGCTCGAATCCATCGGCGTGCGCCGCGAGGACGGCGTGCTGGTGGTCTCCACCCTTGAACACGCCAAGTTGTGGAAGCCGCCCGCCATGAGCCTGTCGACCATCACCAGTGTGGTGGTGCCGCTCAATGCCGACACGGGCCGCTGGGGGCAGCTGGAAGTGGGTTTCCACTCGCCATGGCCCACCACCATCACGGGCTGGATTCAGCAACCCACGGTGCAACTGGTCATCATCCTGAGCAGCAGCACCTTCCTGGCCTACTACCTTTACCTGCGGCGCGTGCTGCAACACCTGGACCCTTCCAAGGCCATCCCCGAACGCGTGCGCGTGGCTTTTGACACCTTGACCGAAGGCCTGCTGGTGCTCGATCCGCATGGGCAGATCCTGCTGGCCAATGAGGCCTTCCGCGGCTTTCATCCACAGGCCGGCTCGGTCTTGCTGGGCCGCTCCATCGATCAGATGGAATGGCTCGTCAAAGGCATCGTCGATGACATGGGCACCGAGCTGCCCTGGACGCGCGTGATGAGCATGAGCGAGCCCATTCTGGGCGTTCAGGTGGACCTGACCGAGCCTGGTGGCGAGCGCCGCCGCGCGCTGCTCAACTGCGCGGCCATCCGCGACGCCTCGGGCAACTCGCGCGGCTGCCTGGTCACGCTGGACGACATCACCGCCCTGGACCAGGCCAACGCCAAGCTGCGCCTGGCCCTGGGCGAGTTGCAATCCTCGCAGGATCAGATCCAGAAACAGAACGACGAATTGCAGATGCTGGCCAATTGCGACCCCATGACTGGCTGCTTCAACCGCCGCGCCTTCTTCTCGCGTGCCGAGAAGCTGATGGACCACGCCAAGGCCACGGGCGAGCCGCTGACCTGCTTCATGTCCGACATCGACAAGTTCAAGAATTTCAACGACACCTATGGCCATGCCGTGGGCGACGTGGTGATCCAGCAGGTCTCGCGCTTGCTCAAACGGGGCATGCGCGTCGAAGACGTGCTATGCCGCTACGGGGGTGAGGAGTTCTGCGTGCTGTTGCCGGGCTTCGATCTGGAGCAGGCCGTGGCCGTGGCAGAAAGCATTCGTTTCGCCATCGAGCATGAAGCCGGTCCATCGGTGGACACGGTGCCCAACCTGCGCATCACCTCCAGCTTTGGCGTGGCCCAACTCGGCATGGGCGATGCGCTCGATCTGCATCACCTGATCGAACGTGCCGACCAGGGCCTGTACGCAGCCAAGGAAGGCGGGCGGAATCAGGTTCAGTGCATGGACTGGGCCCACAACACCAAAGAGGCCGTTGCGGCTCACTGATCAAGTGCGCCAGACCCGTGACGGGCAGGGCGCCAAATTCCACCCCAACTGACGCCAGTTTGCCCAGACCTTGGTGAGCAATTGCATGACGGGCTCGACGCGTTCGCCCAGAGCGCGCAGCACGATCACCTCATCATGCGCGGCGGTGGCGCCAGCGATCAGACCCAATCCACTTGAACTGGCATCCATCAGCTCGCGCGCGGCGTCGAGCAAGGTCTCGCGCCGACCTGATGCCAAGGGCTGACCTGCCGCGAACCACATCGTGCCCATCACGCGCCGGCCGGCCCAGCCCAGCGGGCTGTCCAGCAGCAGGGCATCGTCGGCACGCACGGTGCCACGCTCCAGCCAGACGCCGGGCAGCTCGATGTGCTGGCTGAACTGCCCGTGCTGGTGGTCGGGGCTGTCAAAGGCCTCATTGGCGGTGGGCAATCCCAGGGCCAGCACGTCCCAGCCCATCATCTCGGCACCGGGGGCCAGTTCGAAGCGCATGCGGTTTTCGGCCAGGCAATTGCGGTAGGCGATGGTCTCCAGCGGCAGCCACTCCAGCCGCGCGCCTTCGTCAACGCGCGCAATCAAGGCTTGCTCAGCCAGCGCGCCCGCGCTGCGGTAGAAACGCGTGGCGCCTGGCGTGGTGATCAAGGCGTGGGTGCCGGCTTGCAAGGTGGCGTCGATGTTCAGCACGTCACCCCCGACGATGCCGCCGGGTGGATGAACCAGCACGTGGTGGCAAATGCCCGGTCCTTCCGGGTAGAGCCGTTTGAGCACCCGCAAAGGCCCTTCGTGGCGGTCGTGCGCCAGGGTCTGATCGCCTTCGCGGCGGTAGTCCAGTCTCAGGTGGCCGTGCCAGCTCATGGGGCCTCGGGCGCCCGTTCAAGGCGCGGTGTACAACAATCGACCCAGTGTAAAGCCGATGGCCGAGGCGACCTGAGCCTTGTGCGGCGACAATGCCGCCATGACGACATCACACGACACCATCATCTCGTCCACCCAGCAATGGCTGCAAAAGGCCGTGATCGGCCTGAACCTTTGCCCTTTTGCCAAGGCCGCCGAGACCAAGCAGCAGATCCGCTATGTGGTGACCGACACCACCGACGAGGAGGGCCTGCTGCGCGCCTTGCTCGATGAGCTGGCCCACCTGCGCGATGCCGATCCCCAGGCGCTGGAAACCACGCTGCTGATTCACCCCGGCGTGCTCAACGACTTCCTGGACTACAACGATTTCCTGGACGTGGCCGATGCGGCCTTGACGGAATTGGAGCTCGACGGCGAGATCCAGGTGGCCAGCTTCCACCCGCAATACCAGTTCGAAGGCACCGACCCCGAGGACATCGAGAACTACACCAACCGCTCGCCTTACCCCACGCTGCACCTGCTGCGTGAGAGCAGCATTGAGCAGGCGGTCAAGGCTTTCCCCGATGCGGCCAGCATTTACGAGACCAACATCGAGACCATGGAGAAGCTGGGCATCGAGGGCTGGCACAAGTTGTTCAACAAGGCCTGAGCGGCGCGGTAATGCGGTTGCTGACCACCAGGGTCTCCGTCGGGCTCATTTGGGCGTGAACAGCCAAGTGCGAGGGCGGGTGCTCTTGATGTCGGTGTTCGTCATCCGAACCAGCAATTGCCCTTTGGCATTGACCTTCAGCACTTGGTGGTAAACAAAGCCTGAAGGTGGTTTGACCAGCGTGTTGAGGTCGATGAATTGCCCATTGCGCCAGATCGATGCCCTCCTGCGCCCAGCCAAGGGCAGGTCTGGCGCATCCGGGAAGGTGGCCTGGCCCACCACGTCACCATTGTCTGCCAGGAAATCCGGCCCATTGCCATAGGCGGTGGGCGTGCCGCGCGGATCGATGGTGCTCAGGCCAGCGGCCTCGCTCCAGAGGTAGATGGTCTGGATTTCGTAGCTGGGCCGATCGCTCAGCAAAACCTGGCCGGCGTTGTTGACGTTGTCCAGCGAGACCCAATAGCTGGCGATGGGTGCCGCCGTGATGGCGGTCCAGTCACTGCCGTTCCAGAACCACGCCTTGTAACTGCCGCCAATGCCTTGGGCCTCGGAGGCCGTGTTCAGCACCGCGAGCTGTCCCTTGTCATTCATGGCGACCTGTTTGAGCGTGCCCGCCCCTGCGACCACATCCGGCGGCAAAGGTATGTTTTGCAAGGTGCTGCCCTGGATGATGGCCAGTCGAGGTGTGCCGCCCGCAGCCCCTGAACTCAAGGCAGCCACTTTGCCGGAGGCCGTGACATTGCCGAACGTCCAGTCGACGCCTTGCGCCGCGGCAGGCAGCGTCCAAGGCGTGCGCGACGTGCCGTCCCACCACACGTTGCTGGAAATGGCGACGGTCGAGCTATTGGGTCTGCTGATGGGGCCGATGTTGCCCAGGACGCGGCCCTGGCCATCGACCCCGAGGAAGCTTTTGCCATCGTTGCCCGAGGGCAGACTCAGCAGCTTGGGGCTGCCTTTGCGCCACACCACCGGCTTGAAGGCTGAATAGGGCAGGGGCACGATGCCCATGAATTCCGGCGCGAAGAAATAGCCGGCCACGTAGCTGCACAAGGACACCACATCGCCGTTGTCGCCCAGGCTTCTGGCGTTGAAGTGGTCGCACGAATAGGCGCCGTAGCCCAGCGGGCTTTTGAGTTCGATGGCGGTGTAGCTGGTCTGGGCACGGATCGCCGCAGGGCTCGACAAGGCCAGGATCAGCCATGCGGCAGACAACGGGAGGCGTGACATCGAAAGCCTGGAAAGCATGGGGGCGTCCTCAATGAATAAAAACTCATTTTATCGGACATCGTTGATCGATGAGTGATGAATCGCTTGGGGAAATCCATGGTGACGCGTGGGCGGCCCAACACCGGATCATCGGCTTAGCCGTTCAAGCACGATGTCCGCTACCTGGCGGCTGGCCGGTAACCAGACATGGGGCACTGAGATGTGCGCCTGGTCGGTAAGCCAATCGGCCACCACTTCCGAGACCGCCACCACGCCATCATTGGGCGCCCCGCCAAAGGGCCCGCCTTGGAAAGCCAGGCCCTTGGTGCCGACGATGGCGGTCGTCGGCAGGCGCAACGGGCCAATCGCCGCCATGCGTTGCGTTGAGCCCAGCAATTGCCCGCAATCGCGCGTCAGCAGCCGGAAGGCCAACCAATCCCGCAGGTACCGAGCCAGCCTGGCCGGGTGCACAGGCGATCCCACCAGGAACACGTGGCGGGGGCGCCGCACGCCCGCTGGCAGCCTGTGAATCGCTTCGCGCAGCAGCACACCGCCCAGCGAGTGGCCGATCACCACATAGTCGTGCTGCTCGGCCAGCCTGACGAGGGTGTCTACCAGCCGCTTGACGATGCCATCGACCTTTTCAAGGCTGACAAAATAGCCGAAGGTGCTGGTCGGGAGGCCAGCCCGCCGCAGGCGCCGCAGCATGGGCCACCCCGAGAAGGGCGAGCGCCCCATGCCGTGGACGAACAGGGCTTGCATGTCAACCAGTGGTCTCGCTCTCATGCCACCCCTTGAGCACCAGGCGGCTGACCCATGCCAGCAGCCCGAACACCGCCATCCCCGTCAGCGCGATCAGCACCAGCGCCGCGAACATCCGCGCGATGTTGAGCTGGTACCCCGATTGCAGGATCTGATAAGCCAGCCCCGTGCCGGTGCCGCCCGTGCCGGCCACGAACTCGGCCACCACCGCGCCGATCAGCGACAGCCCGCCCGAGATCCGCAGCCCTGCGAAAAAATAAGGCAGGGCGCTGGGCACCCGCAGGCGCACCAGCGTCTGCCAGCGCGTGGCGCCTTGCAGTTCAAAATACGCCGCCAGCCCCGGGTTGACGCTGCGCAGCCCCACGGTGGTGTTGGCGATCACGGGGAACAGCGCCACCAGCGAGGCGCACACCACCAGCGAGGTGGTCGGGTCCTTGATCCAGATGATGATCAAGGGGGCGATGGCCACGATGGGCGTGACCTGCAAGAGCACCGCATAAGGGAAGAAGGCCGCCTCAATCCAGCGGCTTTGCACAAAGGCAAAGGCCAGCAGCGAGCCCAACACCGCCGAGGCGATGAAAGCCAGCACGGTGATCTTGACCGTCACCCACCAGGCGGCCATCAGCAAAGGCGCATCGCGCACCAGCGTTTGAGCGATCAACCAGGGCGAGGGCACGAGGTAGTCGGGCACCCGGGCCAGCACGGTCCAGGCCTGCCAGGCGCCCAGCAGCAGCACGGCCACGAGGGCAGGCAGCCAGCGCGCCAGAGCTGGCATGTTGGTCGAAGCCTTGTTGTTCATGGCCCGCTGCTCCCGATACCCTCGCTGCCTTCACTCAGGCGTCGATGCAGGTGCCTCGCCATCTCATTGAACGCCGGGCTGGTCCGAAACGCATCGT
Source organism: Burkholderiales bacterium (assembly GCA_947372535.1). The sequence continues at coordinate 2,582 of CANBUA010000023.1, read as the reverse complement.
CGCGTGGCCCAAGCGCATCGATGCGCAAGTCCTCGATCACACGACCGGGCCGGGCCGCCATCACCACCACCCGCGACGACAAAAACACCGCCTCGCTGATGCTGTGCGTCACGAACACGACGGTCAGCCCCTGGCGTTGCCACAGCGCCCGCAAATCGGCGTCCATCTTGAAGCGTGTGATTTCATCCAGCGCGCCGAAGGGTTCGTCCATCAAGAGCAGCGATGGCCGTGTCACCAGCCCTCGTGCGATCGATGCCCGCATCTGCATGCCCCCGGACAGCTCCTTGGGGCGATGGGTCCCAAACGCCTCCAGGCCGACCAGCGCCAGCGCCGTGGCCACGCGTTGATCGGCTTCGGCGCGCGGCACGCCAGCAAGATCCAGCGGCAGGCGCACATTGCCCGCCACATCGGCCCAGGGCATCAAGGTGGCATCCTGGAACACGAAGGACAAGTCGCGCGCACCACGGCGTTCGCGTGTAGCAACGCCGCTCAAACTGATCTGCCCTTCACTGGGCTCGATCAACCCGGCGATCATCTTGAGCAAAGTGCTCTTGCCGCAACCAGACGGGCCCAGCAAGGTCACGAACTCGCCGGGCTGCACGGTCAGGTTCACCGGCATCAGCGCCCGCGTGCCGTTCGGATAGACCTGTCCGGCCGCCCTCAATTCGATGGCCGGATGCGAAGCGTTCAGGGCATCACCTTGAGGTCTTTGACGAAGCGCGTCGTGTAGGTCTGTTTGAGATCGACCTTGCTCGGATCAACCATCTTGTGCTTGACCAGGGTGTCGTAGGTCAGCTTCATGCGCTCGTCGGTGATGATGCCCACACCCAGCTTGGCCGCATCCCCGCCGAAAACCATGCCGGCCTCCTTGATCTTGGCGATCCCGTAGGCGATGACGTCGTCCGTCATGTTGGGGTTGTCCTTCTTGATCAAGGCATTGGCGGGGCGGGGATCGCCTTGCAGGTAGCTCTTCCAGCCTTCCATCGAGGCCTTCACGAACGCTGCCACCTGCTTGGGCTTTTTCTGAACGGTGTCCGCGGTGCACACCACGGTGGTCGAGTATGGCGGCCAGCCCAGGTCTGACAGCAGAAAGACCTTGGGTTTGACCTTGCCCATCTTTTCGATGCTGTAGGGCTCGGAGGCCAAGTAGCCCTGCTGCGCCAGGTTCGGATCAGCCATGAAGGGCTGGATGTTGAACTGGTAGGGCCGCATGTTGTCGTCGGTGAAGCCGTATTTGGCCTTCACCCAGGGCCAGTAGCTCAGCAAGGCCGCACTGCCGATCAGCAGCTTGCGCGTTTTCAGGTCCTCGAACTTCTGGACATCGGGGTGGGCAATGATCACTGCCGGGTCCTTCTGGAAGGCGGCGGCCACGGTGACGGCCTTGATGCCTTGTTGCCAGGCCTGAATGGTCTGCACGTCGTAGCCCATGATGCAGTCGGCCTGTCCTGCCAGCATGAGCTGCATCAGGTTGACTTGCGGCCCGCCCATCTTGATGGTCACGTCCAGCCCGGCCTTGTCGTACAGGCCGGTGGCCTTGGCCTGGTAGAAGCCGCCGTGCTCGGCTTGGGCGTACCAGTTGGTGATGTAGGTGAAGGGCTCGCCGGCCCGCGCGGTGGTGGTCGTGCCCAGGCTCAAGGCCAAGGTGGCCAAGGCGGAGGCGAGCAAGGTCAGGCGGCGAGGCTTCATGGGCAGGTCCTGGCAAGGTCAAGTGAGGCACGAATCGGCTGCGTGCATTTTGCCCCGATAGAATCCGCCGATTCCACAGCTTCCCGGTGAATCTCAGTGTCCGACCGACTCTTTGTGTTGATGCAACATGTCCTGCCCAAGCGGGCACTGACCCGTGGGGCTGGTTTTCTGGCTTCGCTGCGAGGCGGTTCGCTGACCACGGCCTTCATCGGCTGGTTTGTCAAGCGCTACAAGGTGGAGATGGCCGAGGCGGCCAATCCCGACATCGCCAGCTACCCCACCTTCAACGAATTCTTCACGCGCGCGCTCAAGCCCGGCATGCGCCCCTTGGCCGATGCGGACCTGGTCTGCCCGGTCGATGGCGCCATCAGCCAGATCGGCCCCATCCGGCGCGATCAGATCTACCAGGCCAAGGGCCACGAGTACTCGACCACGGCACTGGTTGGTGGTGATGCATCGCTGGCCGATGCCTTCAAGGACGGCCACTTCGCCACCATCTACCTCAGCCCGCGTGACTACCACCGCATCCACATGCCCTGTGATGGCCGCCTGCTGCGCATGATCCATGTGCCCGGCGAGCTGTTCTCGGTCAACCCCGCCACGGCGCGTGGCGTGCCCGGGCTGTTCGCGCGCAACGAGCGCGTGGTCTGCGTGTTCGATTCGCCCCAAGGCTTGTTTCTGATGATTCTGGTAGGCGCCACCATCGTGGGCAGCATGGCCACGGTCTGGCACGGCGTGGTCAATCCGCCGCGCCCGGGCAAGGTGCGTGAGTGGGACTACAGCGGCCAGGCCATCGACCTGAAAAAAGGCGATGAAATGGGCCGCTTCATGTTGGGCTCGACCGTGGTGATGCTCTTCCCACGTGGGCCTTTGCGCTTTGCCGAGTCGTGGTGCGA
>CANBUA010000022.1 GCA_947372535.1 Burkholderiales bacterium | reverse complement strand
TCAACCGTCGCGCACGCTCATGCCAAACGGGGCGCCGTCGCTCACCCCCGTCCTCACGCCTGATCGACGCGATGCCAAGCGGGGCCGCGCCCTGGTGGGCAAGCCCGCCGAGCGATCAAGGCTCGATGCGAGGCTGGTCGTTGAGCCGGTGGCGCAGGGTCGAGATCTCCAGGTAGACCGCCTTGCGCACACGTGAAATGCCGCCCAGCGGCCGGTGCTCTGGCAACGAATGCCACGGCGTGTAGGAGCGGATTTCGCAAGCCTCGCCTTGTTCGGGCTGCTGTACCGGGATCTGGATGCGGGCCACGGGCACGAAGGGCGAAGCGCTTTCCTTCCACTCGATGGTCGGGTCTTCGATGGGCATCTGGGCCGGCACCTTGCGGGTCTGCACCATGAAGTCAAAGCAGGCCGCCTGGCTGGCCAGGGTGCTGGTCAGGTTCTCACGCAGCAGGTCGGCCGATTTGGAGGTGCCCGGGAAACTGCCGCCCGCGCAGGGCTTGGCCGAGAACTTGATTTGCTGATCGCCCAGCTTGTAGGGCGTCATGCTCCAGTACTGCACGCTCAGCGGATTGCTCACCTTCTTGCCCTGGATTGCCACGGCAATCGCCGTTTCATGGAAAGCATGCCGCAGCAGCCAACCCGCCGCGCTGGCGACGCCCGCCGAGGTCGAGCGCTGGAAGTCGACGTAATCGGCCGCGTTGCGCACGAAAAACACCGGGTGGTTGATCATGATGAAGTCTTGTGTGTTGGCACTCGCTTCGTCGCTGAGCAGCTTGGGGCCTGGCACACCCAGCAGTTTGATCGCCATGCCGCGCCCATCGCCCTTGCTGTCGTCATTGCTCTGGCCCGAGCCGTTGGAGTAGCGGATCACGGCATCGAAGCTGTGCGCCTGGGCGAAAACGCCTTGGGCCAACGCAGGCGGCAGGCCACCGAGCACATTGAACTTGGCGGCCACGCAGCCATGGGCCTTGCGGTGGGCGTCGCGGAAGGCGTGGCCAGTGGTGGTGAAGCCGCTGTTGACGCTGTCGCGGATCATCTGCACCACGGCCGCCGTGTCCGCCGCTTCGTTGGCGGGGATGACCTCGCCCTCTGCATTGGCAATCGGCGTGGCTGCTTGCGGGGCGACCCCGCAAGCCATGAGGCCGGTGGCCAGGGCGATCGGGATCAGGCGGGTCTTGAGCATGGTGAATGAGTCCTTGGATGGGTCGGATATTTTTTTGGCGAACAGGACACCTTAACGGATCGCGATCAAGCTGTCACGAGCGCTTTCCGCCAGGCGATGCACAGCGATAATCCTCCTATGCCACACATCTTTTGCATTGCCAACCAAAAGGGCGGGGTCGGCAAGACCACCACCACCGTCAACCTGGCCGCCGGCTTGGCCTTGATTGGCCAGCGTGTGCTGATCGTCGACCTGGACCCGCAAGGCAACGCCACCATGGGCTCGGGCGTGGACAAGCGCACCCTGGCGCACACGGTCTACGACGTGCTGCTGGAAGATGTGACCATCGCCGAGGCGCGTCAGCGCAGCCCCCGGGGCGGCTATGACGTGCTGGGCGCCAACCGCGAGCTGGCCGGCGCCGAGATCGAGCTGGTGCCGCTGGAGCGTCGCGACCGGCGCCTCAAAACAGCGCTCGAGGCCGCCGCCGCCGATTACGACTTCGTGCTGATCGATTGCCCACCGTCCTTGAGCCTGCTGACCTTGAACGGCCTGACCTGCGCCCATGGCGTGATCGTGCCCATGCAATGCGAGTACTTCGCGCTCGAAGGCCTGAGCGACCTGGTCAACACCGTCAAACAGGTGCACGCCAACCTCAACCGCGAGTTGCAGCTGATCGGCTTGTTGCGGGTGATGTTCGATCCGCGCATCACCTTGCAGCAACAGGTGAGCGAGCAGCTCAAGGAGCACTTTGGCGACAAGGTGTTCAACGCGGTGATCCCGCGCAATGTGCGGCTGGCAGAGGCGCCCAGCCATGGCGTGCCCGGCGTGGTGTTCGACAAGGCGAGCAAGGGCGCGCAAGCCTTCATCGAGTTCGCCAACGAGCTGGTGGCGCGGGTCGGTGGGGTGAAGGTCTCCGGCCCTGTGCACGGTTAGGGTGTTTCCTCCCCCAGAACTGGGATGACGGTGGATGCGCAATCTCTGTACATTGCGACACACTCTGACGGAGACACCAGACATGACACCAACAACGATTCGTCCTGCCCCCCGCCCCTTGGCCGTGGCCATCAGCCTTGGTTTGCTTTGGGCGGCTGCCTCCAACGCGCAGGCCAGCACCACCATCAGCGCTTCGGCCTCCTACAGCCTGGATGGCGGCGCGGTCAATGGCCTGGCACAGACCGGCTCCGACAGCAGCAACCAGTCGGTTGATGTGCTGGACTTCAGCGGCAACGGCGGGAGTTCTTCGGGCATCCACACCTATGGATCGGTCGATGGCAGCTTTGGCAGCCGCTCGTCGGGCTATGGTGTCTATGACGTGACGGGCTTGTTCTCCATCACCCAGTCGGTGACCAACACCTCGTCCATCGCGCAGAACGCGGTGTTCAATTTCTACATCACGCCCGGCCTGCTGCAGAACCAGATCAACTCCGACCTGACGCCCAGTGGCAGCTATGTCAGCGCCGGCATCAAGTTCGACATCAAGCGCAATGGCGGTTCGGTGTGGACCAGTGAAGCCTCGCTCACCACGGCAGGCAACGGCACCAGCACGAGCACGGCTTTCACGCTCAATGGCGCCGACATCTACACCCAGGCCAGCCCCACCAGCTACAACATCGGTGGCGGCCACTACTCGGTGGACCTGGGCGTGGTCAATGCTCACGAAACGATTTCGCTGAGCTATGACCTGAGCACCTTTGCCAATGGCAATGCACCCAGCACGGGCGCGTTCAACTCGCCCGAGCAAACGATCCATGTGCCGGAGCAGACGCTTTATCACCCCGAGTACAGCTATCAGCGCTGGGTCTACGACGGCGGGTATGGCGGCTACGGCGGTTATGGTTACGGTGGCTACGGCTATGGTGGTGGCCACTACGAGACCGTGACCGTCCCCGGCTTCTCCGAAGTCGTGGCGGCCCATGACCTGACCGTCGCACCCTATGCGGCCTATGGTCCCAGCGGCTCTCACGCCAGCTCCGGCGATCCCTTCGAGATCAATTTCTACGACGGCAGCGTGCAAGGCACTTACTACGGGGCCAACCCGTTCACGGTGACCACCTCAGTGCCAGAGCCTGAAAGTTATGCGCTGGCCGTGGGGGGCCTGGCCGTGGTCGGTGCACTGGCGCGCCGTCGCCGCCGGTCTATTTGAGCGATGGGATCAGACCTTCGAGCGCATCCACCAGCTTGAGGGTCTGGCTTTCGTGCGTGAAGCCTTCATAGCGCTTGGCCAAGGCCCGCGCTGACTGCGCAAAGGCGGGCTGTTTCAAGAGCTCAGAGGCCAACTGGCCAAACGCCGTGGGACGCGGGCGGCGCGCCACATTGATGCCGGCACCAGTTTCCTCCAGGCGCGTGGCCATGAGGAATTGCTCGGCCTGCATCGGCAGCATCAAGACGGGCACGCCGGCCAGCACAGCCTGGGCCAGTGTGGCCTCACCGGCATGGCAGATCACCAATTGGCATTGCGCGAAGGCCTGCCTCAAGTGCACAGGCCCCTGCGCATAGCGGATGCGTGGTGAGCTCAAAGGCGCAGGCTGACCGCTGGCCACCTCCGGCATGTAGCACAGCACCTGGCAGCCCTGATCGACCAGGGCCTTGAGCAAGGGCAGGTGATCGGGGTGGCTGCTGCGCACATAGGCAAACACCTTGGGGCCGCTGCCTTGCGGCCATTGTGGCGCCTCGCCGCCCGACGGCAGGAAGGTCGGGCCGTGATAGGCCTGGCCAGCGGGCAGGGCGCCGCGCTGGTAGTGGTCCAGCTCTGGCCAGGTGCACAGCAGCGGCAACTCGCCACGGAAGATGTCCGAGAGCTTGTCGACAGGCTGGGCGCCTTGCTCGCCCAGCACGGTGTTGACCACCTCGTGTGCCGTTTGCTCGAAATGCTCGACGCGGCCTGGCTGAATCGGCTCCCAGGTTCTGAACGGCGGGATGGGGCTGTGATCAGGCGGCAGGTAGAAGCCGATGCCCACCGTGCTCACGGGGATGCCTTCGATGCGAGCGGCGATGGTGGCTGTGGGGGCATAGTCAGCGACCACCACATCGGGCCGGGCCATGCGCATGACACCCTGCCAGCCCGCCACCAGGGCCGTCAGTGAGCTGGCCTGGAGGTAGCCGTTGCCCATCAGGATCTCGGGCAGGCTGATCTGCGGGTTGGGCAGGCCCACGGTCTCGTGTGTCCAGAAGGGCGCCTGCACGATGCGCACGCCTTGCGCGCTCAACTCGCCCAGCAGCGAGCGCGTGTGCACGATCTCTCGCAGCATCAGGTCCACCTGATGGCCCCGGCGCATCAACTCCTGCGCCAGCGGTTTGAAGCGGCCAGCGTGGCCCAGGCCACCGCCAAATTCCCACGCCATCAGAAAACGGGCCATGCAGTGTCTCTTTCAAAGGGCATCAAAGGCTGGAACCGGGCGGGTCCGCGCTGTGCCCATTGTAGAAAGCCCGCTGACCTCAGCCCAGGCGCTTCTTTTTGGACCGCTCAGCGACTCAAACAGACCACTCGTCGTCTCAAAAGACATGTGTGCATAAGTTGCTTCCAAACGTGACAAGGCGCGCTTATTCTGAACCTGCACAGTTGGCAAACCCGCTGAAAAGCGGGGACGCAAAGCCTCCGGTCTTCCTTGGCAAGATGCAAGAAGATAGCGGGGTTGCCCTGGACTCGATAGGCCTGTCGAGCGAAGGATTCTCGCGTCCCACGGTTTTCCGCTTGCACCTCCATGACCCGAAGTCAGATCGACTTCATCACAAGGAAGCAAGATGAAATCCAATCTCATGATGATCTCGTTGCTGTTGGCAGCACCTGCATTCGCCGCCACCTTCAGCGGCACCACGGAGCCGGTCAAGGCCGTCACGGCACCGGTCACCAAGCCTGTCGAGACCAAGCTGCCGCCGCTGGTGGTGGGCCCGCAGGTCACTGGCCTGTTCCGCATCCTCAAGGCTGATGGCAGCACCGTGGTCGCACAGACGGCGATCACCGTCGGCGGCAATGCGATCAACGTGATCAACGTGGCCACCACGGATGCCTTTGCCAGCAGCAACGGGCATTGCGCCTTCAACGTCAAGTATGACGAGGTCTCCGGCCTGGCCCTCACCAACACCACCAACCGGCTGTTCAGCAACGATGCGCTGGTGGCACAGAACACCAAGATCGACCTCGTGGCCAATGTGCTCAAGACGGTCATGACCCAGCCCTACCTGGTGCCCGGGCAGAACAACGTCAAGCTGGTGATCAATGCCGAGTCGGCCTCGCCGAGCGTGGGCTGGGTGCGCGTGAACGTGTCCGGCACTTGCGGTGCGGTCAGCACGCCGATCGTCAAGGACACCCCCAAGCCCGTCGCGCCAATCACGGGCGACGCACCCAAGAGCACGACCCCGCCCGTGACGACCACCAAGCCCACGCCGGTGGTGCCTGTTGCGCCCAAGTTCGGGCCCGGCAGCAGCCAGTGGAATAACCTGATCAGCGCCTTTGGCTACAGCAACTACGGCGTCACGCAACTCAAGGGCAAGAACTTCGCGCGTTATGCCGACTTGGTCAAGCTCAATGCCGACATCACGGTGTTCATCAACGCCAAGCTGATCGACGAGGCCAACTACAACGCGCTGATGACGCGCTGGAACAGCTTCGTCAACGACGCGGCGTTCAAGAAGGCGATGACCGCGGTGGTGCCCGGCACGGGCGACAAGAAGTGATCGATTGAGCGCCTTGCCTGCATGAGGTCGCGCTGAATGGCCAAGGCTGTGACAAGGGGCGCCGACGTTCGGTGCCCCTTTTCATCATCGATCCACCCCAGCAACTTTGCTTCATACCGGCCTGCAAGCGCCGATACCTAGCCATGAAACAACTGTCTGGTCAATGGCCATGGGTCGGCCGCAAGGCATGGCGTGTCGCCATGCTGGTGCCGGCCATGGCACTGGGCTGCGCGAAGGCCTGGGCCGATCCGCCGCAGGAGCCGACACCGCCCCCCAGCCTGCAGCAGATGTTCCAGGTGATGCCCCTGAGCGCGCCGGCCACACCGGTGGCAGCCACGCCAGTCCTGCCGACGCCGGCACGTGTCTACGAACCCTTGAGCGCCGAGCGCCTGCAATCGGAGAGCACCCCCCTGGCGCGGGTGCTGGGCAGCACGGCCGAAGGCACGCTGATCAAGGCCTACACCGTGACCCACATGCGCGCCAGCGAGGTCCAGTCCCTGCTGTCGGACCCGGCCTCGCCCCTGTTGCCCCGAGACCTGGCCCCCGTGGTGGTCGATTCGCGCAGCAACACCTTGCTGGTGCGGGGCACGGCGGCCGAGCATCAGTTGATCGAGAACCTGATCCGTTATGTCGATGTGCCCGCCCGGCAGGTGCTGCTGGAGGTCAGGATCGTGAGTGCCGACGAATTCTTCGGGCAGAGCCTGGGCGCCAAGTTTGGGCTGACGTCTTCGCACATGCTCAGCGCGGCCTCGCCCCGCAGCCGAGGCATCCAGGTGGGCAACACGGTGGGCGAGCTCAACCAGATCGCCACCACGGGCACGTCGAGTTTTCCAACGGGCGTGAACCTGCCGGCCACCAACCTGTTGACCTCGGCGGCGCCAAGCACTTTCGCGTTGGGGCTGTACAAGCTGCCGGCCGGCATCAACATCAACCTGGAGATTTCCGCGCTGGAAGAAGCCGGGCACACCAAGGTGCTCAGCAGCCCCAAGCTGGTCTTGAGCAACCAGCGGCCCGGTTTGATCTCGTCAGGCCAGCGCATTCCGTACTCCAAGCCGACGCTGGTGCAGGGCGTGAGCACGACCGAGTTCGTCGATGCCAAGGTCAGCGTGGCCGTGACCGCGCTGGTGGCGCCCGATGGCGCGATTTCGCTGGAGCTGACCTTGACCGACGACAACGTGGGCTCAACCTCTCAGGTGGGCCCGACCATCAACACCAACCAGGCCACCTCCAACGTGACGCTGCAAAGCGGCGAAACCTTGCTGCTGGGCGGTTTTCAGAGCAGCAGCCAGGTCGAGGAAAAGAACCAGACGCCGCTGCTGGCCGAGATCCCGGTGCTGGGCAACCTGTTCAAGAACCGCTCGACCAGCACCGTCAAGCGCGAGTTGCTGTTCATCATCACGCCGACGATCATCGAACACGAGCCGCGCTGAACAAGGCGTGGCCTGGCGCCAAGTGAGGGACAATCGCCCTCATGGCGACCAAAAAATCCAAGGGCCTCGGCATGGGCCTGGAGGCCCTGCTGGGCCCCAAAGTCAACGACACGCGCGGCGCGGATGCGGCCGAGGGCGTGCCCACGACCTTGCCGCTCGACAGCCTGCAGCCTGGCAAGTACCAGCCGCGCACGCGCATGGACGAGGGCTCGCTGTACGAGCTGGCCGAGAGCATCCGCAGCCAGGGGATCATGCAGCCCATCCTGGTCCGCCCCGTGGGCCCGGGCCGCTACGAGATCATCGCCGGGGAACGCCGCTCGCGCGCCGCCAAGCTGGCTGGCCTGAGCGTCGTGCCCGTGCTGGTGAAAGACGTGCCGGACGAAGCGGCCGCCGTGATGGCGCTGATCGAGAACATCCAGCGCGAAGACCTCAACCCGCTGGAAGAGGCCCAGGGCCTGCAACGCCTGACGCAGGAATTCGGCCTCACGCACGAGCAAGCCGCGCAGGCCGTGGGCCGCTCGCGCAGCGCCGCCTCCAACCTGCTGCGCCTCTTGAACCTGGCCGAGCCGGTGCAAAGCCTGCTCATGGCCGGCGACATCGACATGGGCCATGCCCGCGCTTTGTTGCCCTTGGACAAGGCCCAGCAGATCACCACGGCGCATGAGGTGGTCGGCAAAAAACTCAATGTGCGCGAAGCGGAAAAGCTCGTCGCCAAACTGCAGGGCGCCGGCCGCCAGACGCCGCTGCTGCGCGTCAAGCAGGACAAGCCACGCGACGTGGTGCGCCTGGAGGAAGAGCTCTCGGACATCCTGACCGCCCAGGTCGAGATCCACATCAAGCGCCGCACCAAGCGCGGTGAGCAGGGCGAGGTCTTGATCCAGTTCGGCAGCCTGGACGAGCTCAACGGTCTGATCGACAAGCTGCGCGGCGGCCCGTCGCAGGGCTGATCCGGCCGCCCGCCAGCCCATGCTGCAACGCCTCTGGCCGCTGCCGGCCTTGGTCACCTGGGTGCTGGCCTGGCTGCTCAGCGCGGCCCTGGCCCAGGCGCAAGCCCCGGCGTGGGCCGTGTTGGCCCTGCCCACCTTGATGGGGCTGGCTTTGGCGCAATGGCCGGCATTGGCTGCCACGCGTTGGCGTGCTGTTTTCGTGGCCAGCGGCTTCCCGCTGTCCAGCCTGGCATTGGCTTGGACGCAAGGCCAGCTGGGTGGCCTGCAGGGGCAGGGCGGCTTGCCTGCCTGGGCCTGGCTGCTGCCCTTGGCTTTGCTGTTGCTGGCCTACCCCATGCGTGCATGGCGGGATGCGCCGGTCTTCCCCACGCCGGCCGGTGCCTTGGCTGAACTGGCCACGCACGCGCCTTTGCCACCAGGCGCGCAAGTGCTCGATGCAGGCTGCGGCCTGGGCGATGGCTTGCGTGAGTTGCACCAGGCCTATCCACAGGCGCAATGCCATGGCACCGAGTGGAGCTGGCCTTTGACGCTGTGGTGCCGCTGGCGCTGCCCCTGGGCCCGCGTGCGGCGCGGCGACATGTGGTCGCAGTCCTGGTCGGGTTTTGAGCTGGTCTACCTGTTCCAGCGGCCCGAGTCCATGCCCATGGCCATGGGCAAGGCCTTGCTGGAGCTCAAGCCTGGCGCCTGGCTGGTCAGCTTGGAGTTCGAGGTGCCGGGCAGCGTGCCCGTGGCCAGCATCGCCTTGAGTGCCGACAGGCGGGTGTGGGTGTACCAGATTGGCGCATCGCCGGGGCTTTGAGCGGGCTACACTGGGCAGCTTATGCCAGCTTTCACTCCTGACGATTTCCGCGCGGCGCTGGGCCAGTTCGCCACCGGGGTCACCATCGTCACCGCCATCGACGACCAAGACCGTCGCATCGGCCTGACCGCCAACTCCTTCAATTCCGTGTCGCTTGAGCCGCCGCTGGTGCTGTGGAGCCTGTCCAAGGCATCCACCTCCATGCCCGGCTTGCTCTCGGCCTCGGCCTATGCGGTCAATGTGCTCGCGGCCGATCAGCAGGTGCTGGGCGAGCGTTTTGCGCGCAAGGGCATCGACCGATTCGAGGGCGTGGCCTGGCGCCCTGGCCTGAGTGGCGCACCGCTGATCACCGGCGCCGTGGCCACCTTCGAATGCCGCCACCGCAGTCACCACGATGAAGGCGATCACCTCATCTTCGTGGGCGAGGTCACGCATTGCTCACGCCGCATCGGTGCGGCGCCGCTGCTTTTTCATGGTGGGCGCTTCTTCACCGGCTGGTCAAGGTAGCGGCTGGCGGCTGGCGCAATTGCTCCAGCAGGTTCAGGAGGCGGGGGATGTCCAGCGGCTTGGTCAGGTAGTCCAGAAAACCGCGTTCGCTCGCGGCTTTTCGCTGTTCGGGCATCACGTCGGCCGACAAGATCACCTTGGGCAAGCCGGCGGTTTCCTGGTGGCTGGACAAGGCATCGGCCACGTCCAGCCCGGTCATGTCGCCCAGGTGCATGTCCAGCAAGAGCAGATGAGGCGGGTGCCGCAAGGCCTGCTCGATGGCCAGGGCGCCGTTGGTGGCCACGTCCAGCTCCCACTTCGGGCACATCAGCATGACGTGGCGCACCAGTTCGACGTTGACGGGGTTGTCCTCGGCATAGAGCACGCGCCAGAGCCCAGGGTCCTCACCGACATGCGCGTGGTGAGGCGAGGCCGAGGCGGCAACGGGATCGGCAAAGTGAGAGCTCGTCATGTTTTGACAAGGGGCGCGGAGGCAAGACCACCAATCTGCGGCTGGTTGGCCGCACCCATGACTGCCTCGAGACGGTAGGGTGGTGACCCGGCTCGATTGATCTACTGTGTCACAAAATGACGCGCTGCCACAAACATTTCTGTGAAGTTGGTCACGCTCAGGCGACGGCCTTGTTGCTGTGGCGATGGGCGGCGGCCAGGGCGGCCACCAGCAAGGGGTCCGACACGGGCGGCTCGGCCAGCAAAGAGCGGTTGCGCCCTTCGGCCTTGGCCCGGTAGAGGGCACGGTCTGCCCGTTCGATGCAATGGTGCAGGGGCTCGGTGCAGTCGAAATAAGCCACGCCGGCCGAGAAGGTGGGGCGCACATCGGGCAGGGTCTCGACAACGACCGTCTGGCTGAGTTGGTCGCGCACGCGCTCCAGGCCTCGGATGGCCTCGTTCTCGTCGGTCTCGTTCAGCAGTACCAGGAACTCTTCACCGCCCCAACGCGCGACCACATCGGTCTCGCGCAGCACACCAGCCAGCACCTGGGCAAAGCCGCGCAGCACCTCGTCGCCCACCTGATGGCCGTGGCCATCGTTGATGCGCTTGAACAGGTCGATGTCCAGGATGGCGATGCAAAAGCGGTGGTGGCCGGTGCGCTCCAGGCGCTTTTGGTGCTGCATCAGCACGTCCATCATGTGGCGCCGGTTGTACAGGCCGGTCAACTCATCCCGCGTGGCCAGCACCTGGATGCGGGCCAGGGCCTCGGTGAGCGATTCCTTCTGAGCCTGCAGCTTGGCGCGCAGGTTGGCCAGCTGAGCGGCCAGGGCTGAGATGGTCGGCGCGATGGAGGCGATCAGCACGAAGTGGGCGATCTCCAAGCGGATGGGGAAATTGACCGGGTCGGTGTGGCTTTTGATCACGCTGGTCAGGCCCATGATGACCACGGTGTAGGCGCCTGCCAAGCGCGCTTCCCGTGCCTTCATGTTGAAAATGCCGAAAACCAGCACCAGGGCCAGCAGCATCATGGTGCCGCCGTGGACCTGGCCAGTGATGGAATAGGCCCCGGCGATGATGGTCAGGGCCGACAGGATCTGGGGCAGGGTGAGGGCGGGGTCCTCGTGGGACAGGTTCATGCCCGATCGCATCACGCCGTACCAGCACAGCACGTTCAGGAAGATCATGCTGGACAGGCCGATGGCGTCCATCCAGTGCATGATCCCGACCACGCAGGCGTAGGCCTGCAATGCCACACAGATGAGGTAGACATTGGCCGCCATCAGCGAGCGCTTGATCCGCAGGCGTTGCTTGGGATCCTTGCTCAGCAGGAGGTCAGCGACTCGTGTGAGGGTGGGGTGTGTCATGGGCGGGCATGAGGGCTATGAAAGGGTTTTCGGCAGCCGCGTGGAATGGTTGAGCGATTAACGGCATTCAAATCCGTTGAACACAGCCGACAAGCCCGCGCAAACCTGTTTTTCCGTCATGCGCTAATCTTGCGCTTTGATGCTGTGCAACAGGAGCTTTCATGGGCTTGAGGACCGAGACGCGATACACCCTGGTGGCCGTGCTGCTGCATTGGGTGCTGGCACTGCTGATCATCGGCACGTTCGGGGTGGGCTATTACGTCAGCGGCCTGCCGTTCTCGCCGGGTAAGCTGCAACTCATCAACTGGCACAAGTGGTCTGGCGTGACCATCCTGTTCCTGTCGGCGCTGCGCTTGCTGTGGCGCTTGACCCACCGCCCGCCGGCCTTGCCCGCCCGCATCGAGCAGGCCATGCCGGCTTGGCAGCGTGGCGCCTACCATGGCACCCACCACCTGCTGTACATCCTTTTCTTCGCGGTGCCGCTGCTGGGCTGGGCTTACAGCTCGGCCAAGGGCTTCCCGATCGTGTGGTTCGGCGTGCTGCCGCTGCCTGATCTGCTGGACAAGAACGAAGCCCTGGCGCACACGCTCAGGGAGGGGCACGAACTGGCGGCGTATGCACTGGCCGCCCTGGTTTTGCTGCACATCGCCGCGGCGCTCAAGCACCATTTCATCGACCGCGATGGCCTGCTCAACCGCATGCGGCCTGGCCATTGATGGCCCGACCGACCATTCACCTCACGGAGACCGACAACCATGACTTCTTTCAAGCGTTTTGATGCCCGCGCGCCCCGTGCGCAGGCCGTGGCCGTGCGCCGCCGCCGGGCCGCTGCCGTGGCGATCGCCCTGAGCATGGGCCTGCTGGCCGGTGCGGCCCTGCTGGCGCCCAAGCCTGCGCAGGCCCAGGCGGCCGCCACCCTGGTGAGCGCCGGCAGTGAGGTGTTGTTCACGGCCAAGCAAATTGGGGTGCCTCTGGAGGGGCGCTTCAAGCGATTCGATGCCCAGATCGCGCTGGACCCGCGCCAGCCACAAACGGGCAAGGTCACCTTCAACATCGAGCTGGGCAGCGTCTCGCTCAACCCCGAATCCGACGCCGAGCTGATCAAGCCCGAGTGGTTCAACGCGGCCAAGTTCCCCAAGGCCAGCTTCACCTCCACCGTCATCAAGGCCACCGGCGCCGGCCGCTTCGACGTGACCGGCAAGCTGGTGATCAAGGGCCAGAGCCGTGACCTGACCGTGCCCGTGACCTTGACCCAAGCCGCCGGCCAGACCACGGCCACGGGCAGCTTCAACCTCAAGCGCCTGGATTTCAAGATCGGCGATGGCGACTGGGCCGACACCTCGGTCGTGGCCAACGACGTCCAAGTTCGCTTCAAGCTGCTGCTCAAGGGCCTGGCACCGCTTTGAGCGGTCTGCCTGACACCAAACCGCTTTTCCATCACCACCAAACCCGTTAGATAAGGACTCATCACCATGACCAAACTGTTCGCTGCCCTGAGCACCGCCCTGGCTGCCGCCACCCTGAGCGCTGCCGTCCAGGCCGCACCGGCCACCTATGCCATCGACCCCACCCACACGTTTGTGACCTTCGAGGTCAAGCACTTCGGCACCTCGACCAACCGCGGCCGTTTCGACAAGAAGTCGGGCTCCGTGACGCTGGACGTGGCCGCCAAGACCGGCAAGGCCGACATCACCATTGAGACGGGCTCGATCAACACCGGCACTGCGCCTTTCGACGGCCACCTCAAGAGCAAGGATTTCTTCAACGCCGAAGCCTTCCCGACGGCCACTTTCGTGGGCGACAAGTTCACCTTCGATGGCGACAAGGTCACCGAAGTGGCCGGCACGCTGACCTTGCTGGGCAAGAGTGGCCCCGTGGTGCTCAAGGCCCAGAACTTCAACTGCTACGAGAACCCACGCCTCAAGCGTGAAGTCTGCGGCGGCGACTTCGAGACCACCTTCTCGCGCAGCGCCTATGGCATGAGCTTCGCCGTGCCGGCCATCCCTGACGCCGTCAAGCTGATCATCCAGATCGAAGCGCTCAAGCAGTGACCGCTTGCGGCGTCAGGTGACGCCGCAGCACCGCGGCCAGCTCTTCCTGTTTGAAGGGCTTGGCCAGGTGATCGTCCATGCCGGCGGCGGCGCAACGCTGCCGATCGTGCGGCATGGCATTGGCCGTGAGCGCCACCACCGGGAGGTTGGGGCTGCCAGTTTCCAATTCGTGCATGCGCAAGCGGCGCGTGGCCTCGATGCCGTCGAGCACGGGCATCTGGCAATCCATCAAGACCATGTCGAAATGCTGGTGGTCGATGGAGGTCAGCAAATCCAGCGCCTCCTGGCCATCCTGAGCCAGTGTCACGGTCAAGCCCATCTCGGTGATGGCGGCCTCGGCCACCATGGCGTTGACGGCGTTGTCCTCCACCAGCAGCACGTGGCCGCGCAGTCGATTCGGCGTGGCCTTGGCGGCTGGGCGCGGCGGCGGTGGCGACAGGAACTGGCTGGGCTCGCTGGGCAAGGTGTCCTGGCTGTCGATGTCGATGGGCGCTCGCTGAGCGAGCATCGCGTCCGTGGGGCTGGCAGAAGCCGACGCCACACCCGCCGTGACCGATGCCGCGCTTTCCTGAGGCGGCAACGGCACGGTCAAGCTGAAGCACGAGCCCTGGCCTGGCTGGCTGCTGCACAACAGATCGCCTTGCATGGCCCGGGCGATTTCGCGCGAGATGGTCAGGCCCAGGCCCGTGCCCTGATGGCGCCGGCCAAAGGTGTTGTCGGCCTGCTGGAAGGCGTCGAACACCCGGTCCACCATGTCCTCGGGGATGCCGACGCCAGTGTCTTCCACCACGAAGCTGATGCGCCGTGAGCAGGCTGAGGGGCTGCTCGCCGGCTCGTGGTCATCGTTGCAATCGCGCCGGGCCACACGCAAAGTCACCTGGCCGGCTTCGGTGAACTTGACGGCATTGCCCAGCAAGTTGAACAGCACCTGACGGATGCGCGCGGCGTCACCAACCACCCAGCTGGGCGTGGGCAGATCGATCTCGGCGGTCAGGCGCAAGCCTTTTTCACGGGCGCCAACCTGGGCCAGGGCCAGCACGTCGTCCAGCACGGCGCGCAACTCGAAAGGCGCCTGGTCCACGGTCAACCGACCGGCCTCGATGCGCGAAAAATCCAGCACGTCATTGATGAGGGAGAGCAGGTGCTCGCCCGAGCGCTGGATCAGGGCGGCGTGCTCGCGGGCATCGCCGATCACCCCGGGACGATCCGGCAGGCGCTGGCGCATCAGCTGGGCCAGGCCCAGGATGCCGTGCAGCGGTGTGCGCATCTCGTGGCTCATGGTGGCCAGGAACTGGTCCTTGATGGCAGCGTGTCGCTGGGCCAGCTTGAGCGCATCGGCCCGCTCCTGCGAAATGCGGTCAGTGGTGAAACGCAGCCAGAGCAGTTCGATGATGCGGCGCTCGGCACGGCGGCTTTCCAGCAACATGATCAAGCCCAGCCCGAGCACGCCGAAACTGCCGAACAAACCATAACCGTCCATGCGGGTCATCAACATGAGGCCGGCGGGCAGCAGCATCGGAATGTTCAGCGCCATGTTGGGCGTCACATCGGCCTGCAGCGAGAAGGTGCAGACGGCCCCGGCGCCGATCAGCGTGGCCACGATCACGGCCGTGGTGATCAGGTCGTGGACCGGCATCAGCCAGACACCGGCCAAGCCCCACGCGCAGCCATGCAGGGCGCACATCCAGATCAGGCTCTGACGCCAACGCGGGTGGGCGCGGTCCTCAGCGCGATGGTAGGCCCGGGCATGGAGCAGGCGCACGCCGCCGACGACACAGCACATCGCCGCCCAGAGGCCACAGCGCCACCAGCCGGCTTCGGCGCCGATCACGGCCGCCAGCGCCACGGCAAACACGTTGCTGATGTGGATCATCAGGGCCGTGGGCGCGTAAAGCATGCGCACACGCTCGGCGCCGATCAGCTGGGTCAGCTGAGGGTCGTCGGGCGTGATCCGGGAGGGAAGTGGCATCAGGCGCATCGTCCATGTATCGGACGAAACGGACGCGGCTTGAATTGGTGAAGACCCGTGATGTCGCAAAAAAGCCCCTGAAGGCATGATGCGGACACGCTCGCAGGTTTTTGAAGGGTCACCCCCTCATCTGGCTCACTCCGGCCGGTTCAGCCGCTCGACCACCCGCGCGGTCGCCAACTGGAAGGCCTCCAGGTGCAGCCCCAGGTCGGCGGCCTGCGGCGACATCTCGTCCCAGAAGGCGTCCGGATCCGGGTGAGGGCTGAGCACCAGCGCATCCACGGCCGCGCCGATGGCCAGCATGCGGCGCACCTCCTCGTGCTCGCGCTGCCACTGGGCGCGAGGGTGGCTGCGGCCCCGCACGGTGTCGGCCACTTCGCGGGCCAGGCCCCAGGCCTTGCACAAGGCGGCCCCAAACGCGGTGTGGCTCAGCCCGAAGGCTTCCAATTCCATCGCCGTGACGGCTTCTTCATTGACGGGCGTATGGTTGAGCGCTGCATAACGCGTGGCGTCATAAGCGATCAGCACGGCGCGCCCCGATTCGCTGAACAGGCCGGCGGTGTGGGCCTGCCACTGGTTGACGTCCAGCTGGCGCGCGATGCGGCCCATGGCCAGGCCACGGACGCCGGCGCGGTCCCACAGGCCTTGCAGCAGGGGCGTGGGCACGAAGGCGCCACGCAGGCCGATTTCGTACGTCAGGCCGGCCACCTGGGCCATGCCGAGGTAGCGCACCGCCTCGTGGACGGTCTCGACCCGCTTGAGCAGCCCGAACAAGGCCGAGTTGACCGTGCGCACCACAGCCGAGGCCAAGGCCATGTCCGTTTCGATCAAGGCCGCCATCTCGTCGATGGAGGTGCCTTCTTCGCTCATCAGCAAAGAGAGCTTGACCAGCGTGGATGGGCACGCCGGCAGGTCAATGTTGAGGTCCCGTAATTTGGGGTCGATGCTCATGGCGTCCTCTCTGTTCCATCCTGACAGGAGCTCAGCATAGGCTGATCGCTGATTTTTTCAATGGGCAAAAAAGACCGCACTTGGCCTTATTTATGCCCCATCGATCATCACATCAGCCGGGCGGCCTCGCGCTGGCGCAGCGCCCGCTTGACCGACGGCACCAGGCCCTGGCTGCGGCGGAACTCGCTGGGCGGCATGCCCTTCCAGCGGCGGAAGGCTTCGATGAAGGTGGTCACGTCGGCGTAACCCAGGCGGTCGGCGATTTCTTCGTGCGTGAGGCTGGCCGTGGTCATCAACTCGGTCGCCATGGTGCTGCGCACTTCTTCGAGCAAGGCGCGGAAGGTCACGCCCTCGGCCGTCAGGTGGCGGCGCAGGGTGCGCGAGGTGATGCGCATCTCGGCGGCGATCTGCTCCATGTCGGGGATCTTGCCGGGCGTGCTCAGCAAGCGGTTGCGCACGGTGGCGGCCAAGCCGGAGCGGGCGCTGCGCGCCTCGACCAGG
Organism: Burkholderiales bacterium; assembly: GCA_947372535.1. The sequence continues at coordinate 10,549 of CANBUA010000022.1, read as the reverse complement.
GCGGTGCACATCTCTTCGCACAGTTTGGCAGTCAGGGGGTTGGCCTGGGGCAGGGGTGCGGACATGTCCATCATCGGGAAGACGCTGCGGTTCTGCGCGCAGCCGAAGGTGGGGCGGATGCCGAACCACTCGGTGTAGCGTTCGACCATGGCCGGCGAAGGCTCGGGGCGCTTCATCTCGATGGCGGTGTAGCCCAGGGGGCGGCCCAGGATCTCGCGCTGGAAGGTGACGATGTTGCCGCGGTCACGGTCGATGATGAATTGGCGGACATCGGGGGGCAGGTGCTCGTCCATGTGGACGACGACGATGCTGTTGCCTTCCTGGAGCAAGGCGGTGCGGGCCAGGGCGAAGGTCTGGTTGAGCATGCGGCGCGACATGCCGATCGCCTCGCCAATGTTCTTGCTGGCCAGCACGGCGTAACCCCACAGGCCATAGGAGGTCAAACGGTAGCGCTTGCTGGCCTCCAGGGCCAGGTCAACCGGGTTGCCGGTGGCGTTGATGAGGTTGCGGATCAGGGTGATTTCCTGAGAGGCCTCGATCTCGGCGCGCGGGTCTTCCATCTGCTCGGCCGTGATGTCCGTGCCGCGCAGCAAGTCTTCCAAGCGGGCGCCGCGCTCTTGTCCGATCTCGGTCAGGATGCGCGCCGTGGCAATGCCGCGGCGGAAATCCCACTGGGAAAGCTTGGGGTCAACCGACATAGTGCTCCTCGTTCTTGTCCGGGATCGGAAATGTTCCTGTGAAGAGCGATTATGTCCGAATCGGTAATTTGTGTCCGAATGGCCGGTTTCCCTATGTTGCAATTTGTCACGTTTTGAGGATGGCCAGACCCTTGAGGTACTCCCCTTCGGGGTAAGTGATGGTGGTCGGGTGGTCCGGCGCGGCTTCCAGGCGCTGGATCAGGTAGCCATCAATGCCGGCATCCAGGCCCGCGCCGGCGACGATCTTGTGAAACAGGTCGGCGCTGATGCCACCGGAGCAGGAGTAAGTCATCAGCAGGCCGCCGGGGTTGAGCGCCATGAAGGCCAGGCGGTTGATGTCCTTGTAGGCGCGGGCGGCGCGCTCGGCATGGGCGGCCGTCGGCGCGAACTTCGGCGGGTCCAGCACGATGGCGTCGAAGCGCTGGCCTGATTTGACGAACTCGCGAAGGGCGCCGTTCACGTCGGCATCGAGGGCAGTGTGCTGGCTGGCGTCGAAGCCATTGAGCTGCACGTGGGCTGTGGCGCGTGCCAAAGCAGGGCCGGAGGAGTCGATGCTGGTGACGTGCTCGGCGCCACCGGCCAGGGCGGCCACGCTGAAGCCACCTGTGTAGCTGTAGCAGTTGAGGGCCGTCTTGATGCCCAGCTGGCGCACCAATTGAGAAAAGCGCAGGCGGCTGTCGCGCTGGTCGAGGTAGTAGCCGGTTTTATGGCCTTCGGCGACATCCAGGGTGAGTTGCCAGCCGTGTTCGCGGATGGTGACTTCCGTGCTGGGTGCGCCGCTGGCGGGCGTGCGCAGCCAGCCGGTGACTTGTTCGAGGCCTTCCATCTGGCGCACGGCGGCGTCTGAGCGCTCGTACAGCGCTTGGCAACCCGTGGCCGCCAGCAAGGCATCGGCGATGACGGCTTTGTGGCGCTCGATGCCGGCGCTGAGGAACTGGGCGCTGAGCAGGTCGCCGTAGCGATCGACGATCAGGCCGGGCAGGCCGTCGGCCTCGCCGTGGATCAGGCGAACGCCGTCGCTGTCGATGGCCAGGCGCTGGCGCATGGCCACGGCGGTCTGGATGCGGCGCGCGAAGAAGGCGGCGTCGATGCGTTCGGCCTCCTCAAAACTCCACACGCGCAGGCGGATCTGCGAACTGGGGCTGAAAGCGGCCCAGGCCAGGAAGCGCCCGTCGTGGGCCTGGATGCGGACGGTCTCGCCCGGGTCGGCGCCGCCTTTGGCCACGGCGCTTTCGAACACCCAGGGGTGACGCTTGAGGAGGGCGCGCTCTTTGCCGTCGCGCAGGGTGATGGTTTTCATGCGGGGATTATCCAGGCTGGGCCCCCCCTAGTGCGAAGGATTGCCGCCGCCTGGAGCAGCACGGACCATGGTGCCTTGAAGATCGGCTCCGATCTTCCTTCTTTGGGCACGATGAGGCGCTGTGCGTGACTGAACCTTCCAATCCCGTTCGTGATGGCGTGAACCAGCGCCGCGCAGCCTTGCATGAAACCCTGCTGGGCCGGCCTGGCGCCAAGGTGCTCAGCGGTCTGGCCTTGTCGGGCGGGGGCATCCGCAGCGCGACCTTCTGCTTCGGCGTGGTGAAGGCGCTGGCGGCCAACGGGCAATTGCTGCGCTTTGACATGCTCTCGACCGTCTCGGGCGGCGGTTTCATCGGTGCCACCGTCGGCCGCTTGTTCGACCTGGCGCGTCAGGATGAGCGGCTCAGCGCCTACACCGTGCAGCAGGCCGTGGGCGATGCCGACCGGCGCTGGTTCGGCTGGTGGCTGCGCGCCCATGGCCGCTACCTCACCCCCCGTGGGGCGAACGACATGCTCTACATGGCCAGCCTCATGCTGCGCAATCTGCTGGGCGTGCACCTGGAACTGGCCTTGCTGGCCATGCTGGTGGGTTGCGTGCTCAGCTTGGTCAACCTGGGCGGCTGGTCATTGGTGCAGGCTTTTGCCGATGTGGGCGTGAACCGCGAGATGCTGCGCGCCTGGCCCTGGTTCCCGGGCTGGCTGCCCACGTTGGTGGCCTTGATCCCCATCCCGATCGGGCTGATGGCCGTGACCATGACCGCTTACTGGGCCGTGCCCACCGGCGTGCCCCAGCCCATGCGCGTGCTGCTCAAGCGGGGCGCTTTGTGGCTGTCAGCGCTGGCGGTGCTGATGCTCTGTCGCCAACCCCTGGTCGGCTACCTGCCCGGTGGTGCCGTGGCGTGGTGGGCCCTGTGGGGTTGGAGCCTCATCTGGGTACTGGGCATCGTGTTGACGCTGGCCATCATCGGCCCCATGGGCAAGGACGAAACCCGTGCCCGGCTGACGCAATGGCAGGCCAACTTGTTCACCGCGGTGCTGCTGCTGATCGTGGTGGGCGTGATCGACCGCGCAGCCTGGTGGCTGGCCTTTGAGGTGCGCACCTCGTGGGTGCCCGGCGCGGTGCTGGTGACGGTGGCCGCGACCTTGCGCACCGTGCTGTCCAAGCTGGGCGACTCCAGCGGGTCGCTGCCGGCAGGTGGGGCGCGTGTCGGGCTGGCCGTGGCCAATGCGCTGGGCTGGCTGCTGACGTTGGCGCTGTTGAGCTGGTGGGTGTCGCTGCTGTACAAGGTGGTGTTCCCGCCGGCCTTCGGCCACGAGGTGCTCAAGCTGGACGAGGCCTTGTGCAGCCTGGTGCCGGTGGCCTTGTGCGCGGTGCTGTACGCGCTGGCCTCGGGTACCAACGCCAGCTTCCTGAACCAGTCCTCGCTGCACCACTTCTATCGGGGGCGGCTTGTGCGCAGCTACCTGGGCGCGGCCAATGGCAAGCGATTCGTCTGCCCGGCCAATGACCAGACCTTGCCCACCGACCTCAAGCCCGGCGAGGCTTTTGGCCAATACCAGGTGGCCCAGATCGACGACAGCCATGCGCAAGATGATTGCGCCATGTTCGATTACGCGCCGCAAGCCAAAGGTGGGCCGGTGCACCTGATCGGTGTCTGCCTGAACCGCACGCAGCGCGGGCAGGGCGGCGAGTTCAGCCAGGACCGCAAGGCGCTGTCGCTCACCGTGGCGCCCGGTGGCCATGTGTCGGTGGCGGCGCGCCCTTGGCAACGGGCCTCCTTCTACTCTTCGCTTTCGCTCGGACAGTGGGTGTCCATCTCCGGTGCAGCGATGGCGCCGGGCCTGGGTGCGATGACCCGCAGCGGTCTGTCGGCGCTGGCCACGTTCGCCGGTGCGCGCCTGGGCTATTGGTGGACGGCCGATGAGGTGGCCGGCCTGCCGCCTGCACGCTGGGGCCGTCAACTCTTTGCCAAATCGCGCCGCCTGCTGGATGAGTTGCGTGGCCATTTCAGAGGCGATCTCTGCCCCGACTGGTTCCTCACGGATGGCGGGCATTTCGAGAACACGGCCGTGTACGCCTTGCTGCGCGAGCGCACCGAACTCATCGTGCTGGCCGATTGCGGCGCCGACCCCAACTACCGCTTCTGCGACCTGGAGAACCTGGTGCGCAAGGCCCGCATCGACCATGGCGCGCGCATCGAGTTCATGCGGCCCAAGCCGGGCATCGGCGATCAATGGCGTTTGTTTGGTTCGTTGGGCGATCTGGCATCGACCACGTCGGAGGCCTGCGTGGCCTTGGCGCGGGTGCATTACCGGGCCGAGGGCGACTTGCCCGCCCTGTCAGGCGTGCTCATCCTGCTCAAGCCCAATGTGTTCAAGGGCCTGCCGGTGGATTTGATGAACTTCAAGGTCGACAACCCCGAGTTCCCGCAGCAAGGCACTTCGGACCAGTTCTTCAACGAGGCCCAATGGGAGAGCCACTTCCGCTTGGGCGAAGAGATCGGCAACCGCCTCAGCGAAGAAGTGTTCACCTTGGTGCTGGGCGATCTGCATGACTACTTCGAGGCCGATGCAGGCCAGGCCAGCGTCCTGCGCCACCCTGGTGACGCCCAGCCCGAGGTGCCCGAGGCCGACAACTGGCGCCGCCGCGTGGCCGGCAACACCGTGCGCGCCTCCATCAGTCTTGGCGCGGCCGCTGCCGTGGGCACCACCGCCTGGCAGGCCTGGGACCAGTTCAACCGCACCTTGAACGACAACGAGCGTGTGCAAGACCAGGCGCTGCAATCGCTGACCGAGCGCTGGGGCCGCCTCGTGCCCTTGCCCGCCGCCGGCGCCAGCGAGCCGGGCACGGTGGCCGCGCGCGTCAACGCCAGCGCCCTGGCCGCCGAGCTGCTGCGCGTGGCCCAGCGCGTGTGCCCGACCGATGTGGAAGGTGGCGAGCGCTGGCTGGATCAGCAGGACGTGGTCAAGAAGATCCTGGAGGATGCGCTGGAGGCTTGCGCCGCGCCTTCGCCCCAAGGCATCTCACCGGCCTGCCGGCAACTGACGGCGGCGGCGCTGGACAGCCGCTCTTGCCTGTCGGTGGGCATCCGTGGCGATGCGCGGACCCAGCCTGCCTGCCCCGTGCACTACTGGGGGCGCGACTACACCAATGCCGACGACACGGGCTGCCCGCCGCCGCGGCCGGAGCTGGCGCTGGACCACAGCGCCGCTGCGGTGCCAGCGGCCACGACGCCGCCTTTCGACGTGGCCAAGGGGCCGCTGGTGGTGGACGCCGGTGAGCCCGCGACGCCAGCGTCCGAGGCGGCGCCTGTCGCTCAAGGCAGCGGCGCTGACATCGAGACCTCTTCTGCCGTGGACCCAGACGATGTGCCGCGCGCAGTGCCCGCGCCGCCGCCTGGCCGTGTCTGCGACGGCCGCAAGCTCTATGTGCAGATCTATGGCGCCCAGCAACGCGACCTGCTGCGCACCTACCGCGAAGACTGGCGCCACTGGGGCCTGAGCGTGCCGCCGATTGAGGACGTGGTGGCCAGCGCCAAGCGCGACAAGCGTCGCAGCCCCACGCCCGTGGCCACCACCGAGGTGCGCTATTTCAGCGATGCGGACAAGGCCTGCGCCGAGCGCATCCTCCAAGCCACCAAGGCCGATGGCGAGGGTGCCCTCGACCTCACCACCTGGAACGTGCGCTCCATCCGAGGCATTGGCCAAGCGGGTGTGTTGGAGCTGTGGGTGGCGCCGCCGCAGGAGTGAGAGGGGCTTACCCGCTGCTGCCCGGCTTGCGCCTGGCGCGCGGATGGGCCTCGTCGTAGACCTTGGCCAGGTGCTGAAAATCCAGCCGCGTGTAGACCTGCGTGGTGCTGATGTGGGCATGACCCAGCAACTCTTGCACACCGCGCAGATCCTGGCTCGATTGCAGCAAGTGGCTGGCAAAGCTGTGCCGCAGCATGTGCGGGTGCACGTGCGTGGGCAGACCGGCGGCCAGGGCCAGTTGCTTGAGACGCTGGCGCAGTTGATCGGCCGTCAAGCGCTTGCCCAGGCGGCTGATGAACAGCGCAGGCTCTGGCGTGTTGGGCGTGAGGCTCAGGCGCACATCGAGCCAAGCCCGCAAGGCCGCCAGGGCCTGCGTGCCCACCGGCACCATGCGGCGCTTCTGGCCTTTGCCCAGCACATGGGCCTCGCTGGCTAGCGCGTCGATCCAGCCCAGGGCGTGGGGGCTGGCTTGCGCGTCCAAGCCCAGGAGCTCTGCATTGCGCAAGCCGCTGCCGTACAGCAGTTCGATCATGCAGCGGTCGCGGGCTTGCAGCCAGGGGGTTTCTCGCTCGGCGCGGACTGACGCGCTGCTGGCAGGCACCTGCGCCTGCGTGAGCGCCACCGCCTGGTCCACCGACAAAGCCTTGGGCAAAGGCTTGGCCGCCTTGGGCGCCCGCACGCCATCGACCGGGTTGAGCGCCACGCGCCCATGCCGGCCCAGCCATTTGAACAAGCCCCGCCAAGCCGCCAGGTGGATGGCGATGCTGTGCGCGCCCAGGCCCTGGGCATGCAGGCGCGCCACCCAGCCGCGCACGTGGTGCGGCTTGACGGCGCTCAGGCCGGCGATGTCATCGGCCGTGAGGCCATCGCGGGCCATGAGCGTGGCCAGGCGGGTGAAGGCATCGGTGTAGAGCGTGAGCGTGCGCTCGGCCAGGCGGCACTCGACCCGCAGGTGGGTGAGGTGCTGGTCGATGGTGGGTGATGAGGCCATGTCGGGCGGCATGGGGGCCATCATGGCACGGGCGCGATACCTTGAGGGCATCGCGCCCTTGGCGCAGATCACATCATCATTGCCAATTGGCCGCAATTGCATTGGCCACTGAAGTCGCATGGGCCGGCGTGCCATTGGCTGCAACCGTGGTCGGCGGCGTGAACCCCGCCATGGCATTGACCAGCGCATCGACTTTGGCAGCCGTCAGGGTTTTGTGGTCCTGATCTGTCTTCAGTTGCTCAATCCATGAGGTGGTGGGGCTGCTGTACCAGCTCACCACCTTGATCTGGTCCGTCGTGCCGAGGACCGAGATCAACAGGTCTCTGCCCGACTTGGCAAACCACAGCTGGGTGGATGCGATGCCGTTGCCCAGGATCAAAAGGTCTTGATTGCCGCCCGTGTCACCCACCTGATCGATGCCATCGCCCTTGTTGAACAGGTAGGTGTCATTGCCCGCACCACCCAGCATCCAGTCGGCGCCACCCATGCCCCGCAGCGTGTCTGCGCCATCACCACCGGCCAGCCGGTTGGCTTGGGCATTGCCGGTGAAGTTGGCGTTGACGCCGGGCTCCTGCATGTAGACCTCTTCAACGTTGTCGGGGAGGACGAAGACACTGCTGTAAGCCCAGACCTGATCGCGTCCGCCATTGGCGGCTTCGATGATCTTGGTGGGCAAGCCATCCTCGTCGTAGACGCCGTAGATGTCGTCCCCCAGGCCGCCTTCGAGGGTATCGGCTCCGGCATCGCCGCCATCAAGGATGTCGCCACTTGCGCCCCCCTTGATGTAGTTGCTGCCCAAGTTGCCGAAGACATCAACGCCCAGGTCGTGGCCGTAGGCGTTGATGTCGGCCGAGCCCTGCAGTTCGAGCCGCTCGATGCCATTGCCCATCTGGTAGGTGACCGTGGAGAAGATCTGATCGAACTCTGCGAAGGTCGGCGCTTCGACGATCTGATTGTTCGCGTCCGAGACATAGTAGGTGTCGTTGCCTGAACCGCCGATCATGGTATCGGTGCCAGCGCCGCCATTGAGCACATCGTTGCCTTCTTCTCCGTACAGCAAGTCGTTGCCTGCATTGCCAGCGATGGAATCATTGCCGGTGCCGCCGTAGAGGAAGTCTTGATAGATGCTGCCTGAGATGCGGTCAGCACCTTCGAGGGCGTGGATCAGGGAGGAGCTTGACAGTCTGCTGAAGGTGTCTGCGCCAGGGGTGCCCGGGATGACGGTGGCCTGGGCCATGGCTTCGATTGCCGATGCATTCAGGGTGACGCCGTCGCTGAATTTGAATTGCTCCACACCAGCGCCACCACCTGCGTATTGATTCCTTACGGTGATTTGATCGGACTCGCCGTACCGGATAACCAAGTCATTGGCCATGCGCTCAAGAGATGTCATGGCGGCGGAACTCACATCACTGAAACTCACGGTGTCGAGGTTTCCTGCGGTCGTGTCGTCGTCCGTGATGATGTCCGAACCTGCGCCCTTGGCGAATTGATAGACATCATTGCCGATGTCCCCGTCCAGCAAATCGTTGTCCTGACCCCCGTTGAGCGTGTCATTGCCAGCAAGGCCCCTCAACACATCGTCGCCAGCGCCACCATTGATCGAATCGGCGGTGGCGTAACCCAGGAACACATCCGCCTCGTCGGTCGGTAAGAGCACCTTGGCCCTGACGGTCGCGATGTCCCATGCTGTGCCGTCTGAGAATCGGATTTCTTCAACCATGAATACATGGCTGTCCTCGAGTTGGAAATAGTTTTCCACCGTCATGCTGTCTTGGGTACCGATGATCGAAATGATCAGTGCCTTGCCGCTTCGCCGAATTTTTACCTCAGCAGGCGATGTGTCGGGATTGAACTGAATGACATCGAATTTCCCTGTGCTCCAATCGTCATTGCTGATGGTGTCGAGGCCATGGCCTTTGCCAAAGATGTAGGTGTCATTGCCCGAACCGCCACGTAGCCGGTCCATGCCTGCACCGCCATCCAGCGTGTCGGCGCCGTTGTCGCCGGACAGGTCATCTTCGCCCGATCCACCACGCAAGAGATCTTGGCCATCTCCGCCAGAGAGTTGATCGTTTTGCGCACCACCCAGAAGCAGATCGTTCCCATCTCCTCCCAGCAGCGTGTCCTCTCCGTCTCCGCCATCCAGGGTGTCGTTGCCACCTTGACCGCGAACCGAGTCATCCCCACCCAGCGATGCCATCAATTCACCCGCTGCATAGCCGGTGAGGTTGTCGTTGTCCGCTGTGCTGACCAAGACCTTGGTTTTGATGGTGGCCACGTCCCAGGACGAGCCATCCGCAAATCGGATTTGCTCGATCTGGTTGCCACCAGCGGCATCGTTGTAGAAATACTGGCTGACACGCAAGGCATCGCCGCTGCCTTTGATGCGCAACAAAAGGTCGTCATATTCCCGCGTCACGCTGAAATCGGCGGCAGCAATGCCGGCGCCAAGTTGAACGACATCGAGCTTGCCCACTGTGCCATCGGCGCTTCTGATGGTGTCTTTGCCAGCGCCCTTGCCGAACACGTAAAGGTCATTGCCATCACCGCCGTCGAGCAGGTCATCGCCCAAGCCGCCGTCCAGGGTGTCGTTGTTGGCGCCACCCAAGATGGTGTCATTGCCATCCTGCCCTGACAGCAAGTCCTGGCCTGAGCCACCATCGAGGTAGTCATCCTGCGTGCCGCCCCACAACCGGTCATCGTTGTCCCCGCCAAACAAGCGGTCATCGCCAGCGCCGCCATCCAGCGAGTCATTGCCTGCCCGGCCGTCCAGCACGTCGCCACCCGCCAAACCGGACATCGAATCGGCCGTGGCGTAGCCGGTCAAGCTGTCGTCCTCGCCTGAGCCAGTGATGGTTTTGGCCTTCACGGTGGCCACATTCCATGTGGTGCCATCGGCAAATTTGATCTGCTCAATCTGGAAGCCGCCGGCCCCATCGCCACTGAAATAATTGGAGATCCACAAACTGTCATCGGTGCCCTTGATGACCAGCTTCAAGGCATCCTGCGAGCGGACGAGGCGGATATCCGTGGTCAGGATGCCAGCGCCGAGTTGAACCGTGTCGGTCTTGCCTGATGTGACGTCGTTGTTGATGATGGTGTCCTGGCCAGCGCCTTTGCCAAAGAGGTAGGTGTCATTGCCGGTTCCGCCATTGAGTTGGTCATTGCCCGCACCCCCGCTGAGTGTGTCGTTGCCGCCGTTGCCCAGCAACACATCGTCACCGACGCCTCCCGTGAGTGTTTCGCTCGTGGCGTTGCCAGTGAAAGTGCTGCCTGGTACCGCCGTGATGGGGGGCAACTTGCCCTTGACGGTGGCGTAGTTCCAGCCAGTGCCATCGGCAAACTTGATGAACTCAAGTTTTTGAGCCGAAGCCCCGTCCTGGTAGAAGTAGCCCGTGATGCGCAACTGGTCATCGCTGCCTTTGAGCTCGATGAGCAAGTCATCACGGTCGCGCATCAGGGCCACATCGGTGGTGGCGATGCCAGTGCCGAGCAACAGAACATCATGGTTGTTGCCTGACCCGTCATAGTCGTCGTTGCGGATGGTGTCGTTGCCAGAGCCTTTGCCGAATAAGTAGGCATCGACCCCTCCACCGCCGGACAGGAAATCATTGCCGCTGCCACCGTCCAGGGTGTCATTGCCATCGTCACCCGAGAGCTGATCGGATCCAGTGCCCCCGACCAGGACGTCATTGCCGCCACGGCCAGACAAGTAGTCGTTGCCATCGCCACCATTGAGGCTGTCGTTGGTGGCGTAGCCGGTCAACTGGTCATTGCCACCGGTGGAGACCAGCACTTTGGCTTTGAC
>CANBUA010000021.1 GCA_947372535.1 Burkholderiales bacterium | reverse complement strand
TTGCGGCTCACCAGCAGCTTGTCGCCCACTTGCAGATGCTGCAGGCGCGACGTCAAGGGGCCATCCTGCACCTTGATGCTCAGGAACTCCAGATGCTCTTCATAATTGGCGCTGGCCACCGAATAAGCACGCATGAGTGGCTTGCCGTTGACCTCCAGGCCGATCATCACGAAGTGCCCGCTGGCAAAACGCAAGGCAGGGTCGCGCGAGGTCTTGAAGCTGAACAGCGTGTCGTTCCAGTGATGGACGTGGGTAACGGTTTCTTGATTGAACGCGGCCATGACGGCAAATCCTCGGGTGGAGCCTGACGAAAACGTTCAATTGTCCGCGAGAACAGGGCTGTCGGCCAAGTCGACCCCCTGTCTTTGGGGACGTTGTGGGGGCATAAGCTATGGTGAAATCTGTCTTAGACCGCTGAAAGCCCCGTTTTTCGGATCGCGCCCATGCCCATGACCCCTGCCGCCAACGCCTTTTCCAGCACCCAGGGACTCGACCCGCGCAAGGCGCTCGTGTTGTTTTCCGGTGGGCAGGACTCCACCGCCTGTCTGGCATGGGCCTTGTCACGCTACAGCCAGGTCGAGACCGTGGGCTTCGACTACGGCCAGCGCCATCGGGTCGAGTTGACCTGCCGGGACACGGTGCGCGAGATCCTGATCGAGCTCTTTCCGCAGTGGTCTTCTGCCCTGGGTCCTGACCACATGCTCGACCTGAGCCTGCTGGGGCAGATATCGAGCACGGCCTTGACCGAGTCGCGCGCCATCGAGATGCAGGCCAATGGCCTGCCCAACACCTTCGTGCCTGGGCGCAATCTGATTTTTTTGAACTTCGCGGCGGCGCTGGCTTACCGGCGTGGTGCCAGCGTGCTGGTGGGCGGCATGTGCGAGACCGATTACTCCGGCTACCCCGATTGCCGCGACAACACGCTCAAGGCGCTGCAAGTGGCCATCAGCCTCGGGTTGGAGGCGCCCATGACCATCGAGACGCCGCTGATGTGGCTGACCAAGGCGCAGACCTGGGCGCTCACCGAGGAACTCGGCGGTCAGGCGCTCAACGACCTCATCGTCGAGCACACCCACACCTGCTACCTGGGTGATCGAGAGCATCGCCATGCCTGGGGCTACGGCTGTGGCCAATGCCCGGCTTGCGACCTGCGCCGCGAAGGCCATGACATCCACCTGGCGCACGTCGTATCGCGGCTGGCCAGCTCTTCGACCGGCCAGTGAGCCCCATCACCACCATGCAACTCTCGCAAATCGTCACTTTGAGCGTGTTGGCCTTGCTGTTGTTCTGGGGGGTGGGCGCCTACAACCGGCTGGTCAAGCTGCGCAACGACATCACCAACGCCTTTGCCCAGATCGACGTGCAACTCAAGCGCCGACACGACCTGATCCCCAACCTGGTCGAGGTGGCCCGCAAATACCTCGACCACGAGCGCGACACGCTGGAGCGCCTGGCCGCGGCCCGTAACCAGATCATGGCCGCCTGCGAGCTGGTGCGCACCCGCCCCGGCCAAGCCGGCCCGGTCAAGAGCCTGGCCTTGGCCGAAGAGGTCATGAGCAGCGCCTTGAGCGGCTTTCATGCCGTGGTCGAGGCCAACCCGGACCTCAAGGCCGATGTCATGCTCACCCAGCTCAGCGAGGAGCTGACGCACACCGAGAACAAGGTGGCCTTCGCGCGCCAGCTGTTCAACGATGCCACCACCGACTACAACAACGGGATCGAGCAGTTCCCCACCAATGTGATCGCCGGGCCATGTGGCTTTCGCAGCGCGCCTTTGCTACAAGCCACCCAAAGCGATGCCGAGCGGGCCAGCATCAAGGTCGTGCTCTGAATGCGCTGGCGCCACGTCCAGGACGAAGCCCGCGGGCAGACCTGGCGCCTGCTGTGGTGGTTTTTCTGGCTGGTGCTGGCCTTGGTGATCGCCGTCAATGCGGTGCTGGCACTGGTCTACAAGGCCTTGATGCCCTGGGCCATCGGTTGGCCGGCCATGTTCTTCGAGACCAACACCGCGCTGGTGCTGTTCTTCGTGCTGGGCGGCTGCTGGATGGAGACCTGGCGGCTGCGTGACGGCGGGGGCGCGCGCGTGGCCCGGTGGATGGGTGGCGTGCCGGTGCAGGACACGGGCGATGCCTTGTGGCGCCGCCTGCTTCATGTGACCGACGAGATGGCCATGGCCTCCGGCCTGCCGCCTTTGAAGGCCCATGTGCTGCCCAAGGAACGCGCCATCAACGCATTTGTGGCCGGGTGGGGCCCGCACGATGCCTGCCTGTGCGTGACCCAGGGCGCGCTGGAGCACCTCAGCCGCGCCGAGTTGCAAGGCCTGGTCGCGCATGAGTACGGCCACGTGGCTGAGGGCGATGGCCGCCTGAGCATGCGCCTCTTGTCGCTGGTCTGGGGTTTGTCGCTGCTGTATGGCTGGGGGCGCTCGCTCATGTCGCCTTCGGATGCGGGGCATGTCAACCCGGCTCGCTGGGTGGTGGGCTTTGCGCTGTCGGCCGTCGGCTGGCTGGGCTGGCTGGCCGGGCGGCTCTTGCAGGCGGCGGTTTCGCGTCAGCGCGAGTTTTTGGCCGATGCGCGTGCCGTGCAATTCACCCGCGCCAAGGATGGGCTGGGCCAGGTGCTGCGCAAGGCCCTGCACGAGCAGCAGACACTGGCTTCGCGCTGGCATCATCCTCAGGCCGATGCCTTGTCTTTTTTGTGGTTGACGGCCTCCGGCACAGCGCCCTGGCTGGCCTCTCATCCACCGCTGTCCGAGCGCATCGAACGCATCTATGGCGGGCCGCGCAGTGCCTTGCCCATCTCGGCCTTGTCCGATGAATCGCTGGCGTCGCAATACGTCTCCGAATTGCCGACCTCACCGGCGCCGCTGGCGGCCATGCCTGCTGCCGCCTTGCCAGCGTTGCCCCCACGGGTCCTGCCGGCCACTCGTGTGGCACCAACGGCTCGCTTGCTCACCGATCCCGACACGGCCGAGAACCTGGGGCGCCTGGCGCGTCTGTCCGGTCCCTTGCAGCGCCGCATGGCCCTGCTCGCGCTGTTGATGACCGAAGGCAATCAGGCCGAGGCGCGCTGGTGGATGCGCGAAGCCGCCGAGTTGCCGGACGCCCAGGCTTTGCTGGCCACCGTCCTGGCCTTGCCTGCGCCCTGGCGTGTCCCTGAATTAGAGAGGCAGTTGCGTGTGATGGCCCAGGAGCCCATCGACCAACGCCGTGCCCTGGTCCTGACGGCGCGGCAACTCTTGCAGGCCGATGGTCGGGTGAGCGCGCGTGACCGCCTGTGGTGGCTGCTGCTGCGCCATCGCATGGACATGGCCAGTCAGGCCAGTCCGGCCTTCATGCGGCCGGTGACGGGTCAAGGCCGTGAACTGACGCAACTCACAGCTGCCGAGCGCCAACCCCTGGTGCAGTTGACCGCTTACCTGGCGCGCTTAGTTCCGCACGACAGTCGTGACGCCCTGGGCACGCCCCAGGGGCGGTCCTGGTATGAGCAGGTGATCGCGCGGTGCCTGCCGACTGGCGGCGCGGTCGATGACTACGCCTCGCCAGACGCCGATGGGCTCATGCATGCCCTGGCAGGTGTGCGTGAGCTGTCCTGGACATTGCGCCCACAGCTGATGCGAGCCTGGGTGGAAGAGGCGCTCAACCACAGCCCTGGCGGTGTGTTGAGCATGGACTCGGCCGACGCCTTGCGGCTGAGCGCCGGGCTGATCGACACGCCCATGCCACCGGCCTTGTCCTCGCACTACCCGGCGGCCTACAACCCGGCCTAGCGGTCATTCGGCCTGACGTGGCTTGGTCAGCCCCAGCAGGCTGTTGCGCAACTCGTCCGGCGCATTGGGGCCGATGTACATGCGCAGGTAGACCTGGTAGGCCAATTCGTTGTTGATGGCCACGGGGCCGTTGCTGTCGCCGGTCAGGATCTTGCCGTTGTGCATGGCCATCCAGCCCTTGCCGGGCACCCAGTCCAGGTTGACGACATCGCCCTTGACCACGCGCTTGACATTGCTGTAGGCCGCGCCGATCTGGCTGATCACGTCGATGAGCTTCTTGAACTCATCGTCGGTGGCCGCTTGCTTGAAGTCCGAGATGAAGATGCGCGAGATGGTCGAGGACGTGAACTCGCGCAGGAGGTTGAGCTGGATGCGGCGTGGGCCGTCGAGCTTGAGGATGGACTCCGGCGTGGTGCGCCGCTCGGGTAAATACAGCGCCGTCACGTCGGCCTTGAAATAACCGCGCCGACGCAGGCCGGCCCCGTTGAGCAGCAGCTTGCGCCCGCCCACCACGACGGAGTCCTCCAGCTGTACGCCTTCGATCTCGACGGCGGCACGGGCGGGTGTGGCCCAGGCCGCCAAGGCGGCCGCGGCACCGCCCATCAGCAGATGGCGGCGTGTCGGGTCCAGGGTGTCAAGCGTTCGATCGGCGCGCATGGGTCATCTCCAAAGCCGCATCGCATCCGCATCACAAGCCGAAAGGCTTGGACACGGTCAGCATGTAGGTGGTGCCTTCGGCGCGGTTGCGGGCGCCGAACTCCTGCAGGACCTTGCCTTCGACCAGCATCTCGCCGCCGTTCTTGATCCAGGCCAGTGCGGGGCCCAGTGCATAGGTGCGCATCTTGTTGCCGTTGGTGGCGGCGATGGTGGCCTGGGCCGTGGCGTTCTCGCTGTGATCGTCAGTCAGCTGCTGCACCACATAGCCCTGCACGCCCAGCCGCACGTCCTCGCTCACGAACTTCATGATGGCGAAGTCGAGGTTGAACATGTTGCCGCTGCGGTACTTGGTGTCCTTGTTGCGGGTGTTGGCGGAGAACACGGCGCGCGCGCCCACGTCCCAGCCATCGCCGATGAAGCCGTATTGCACCGAGGGGCGGAAGGTGTAGAAGCGACCGAAGCCGGCGTTGACCGGCTTGCTGGCGTCGTAGTCACCCGTGGGGAAGACCACCGTGGGCGTCAGCGTGACGGTTTGGTGATCACCGATTTCCCAGTTCACCAGCGGCGCCATTTCAAGGTCGCCCACGCTGGTGCGGTCGCCGCTCTGGCGGGCGATGGTCTGGTTCACGCCGGCGGTGATGAGCGCCGCCGTGCCCGATGGGATAGATGGGCTGACAGACGCGTTGCCGCTGATCGAGGTCTGGCGGTGCACCAGTGGCAGCATCATGGTGAAGCCCACATGGCCGCCCAGGATCTTCTGGGTGCTCACATAGGTGGCACGGGGGAGCAGCACGTAGGCATCGGCCCGGAAATTCGTGAGGGGCGCTGTGTAGGGCACGGCGCCAATGCCCGGCACGGTCGTCACGCCGCGCAGGACGGCGTTGTCGCCGTTGTTGTCCTTGAGCTGGGTCGCGTGGTAGTGAATCATGGCCGCCTGTCCATACCAGCCTGGCGCCAGCATGTTGGTCATGTCGCTGCCGCCCAGGCCGGCCGAGTAGCGCTGAGCGCGGTTTTCAGCAGCGTGCGCACCGGTGGACAAAGTCATGGCGACCGCGCTGGCCAGGAGTGGCAAGGTCAGGGAAGAGGAAAGCTTGAACGACATGGCGCGGCCTGAAGAGACAGTTGAAGGAATGCGGCCCGCCAGTTTGGGGCAGCAGATGCGTCAACTTATCCCCCTGAGGCGGGAGATGCGGGTAAGCAGGATGGATTTTGTCGCGAACGTGCAACGAAGGGCGTTACTCGCCTTCGCCGAACTTGTCGTTGATCAGCGCCAGCAGGGCCGTGGTGGCTTCCTGCTCCTTGGGGCCATCGCATTCGACCTCGATGGCCGTGCCGACGCCGGCTGCCAGCATCATCACGCCCATGATGCTTTTGGCATTGACCCGGCGATCGCCGCGGCTGAGGAAAACCTCGCACGGAAAGCCGCTGGCCAGTTTGGTGAGTTTGGCCGAGGCGCGTGCATGCAGGCCCAGCTTATTGCTGATGGTGACGGTGGTCTTGATCATTGGTGGGGTGCTGCGCCTGATTCTGCGGGCGGGACGAGGCAATCTGCATGACACCTTGGGTGCCACCAGCCAATGCCCGCGTGATCAGGATGTCCAGCGGTTCGTGAGCGTAGTTGAGGGCGCGCCAAAGCATGGGCACGTTCACGCCGGTGACGACTTTGACGTGCTGCCCATCGGCCAGGCGCTGGATGACGTTGCAGGGGGTGGCGCCGAACACATCGGTCAGCACCAAGGCTTCTTGCCGGGGATCGCGTTTCAGGACGAGGTCCAACATGATGCGGGCCTGGGCTTCGACCTCTTCAGAGCAGAGGTTCGAGGTGACATCCAACGCCTCCACGGCTTCTGCCAGTTCGGCAAAAGTATGGCGCGCCGCCTGCTTGAGGGCGGAGGCCAGTGGCGCGTGAGCAATGATCAGCAATCCAGGCATATCTTCCGCATTATCGGCCTGTCAGCGCGGAAAGTTGAATCCACTGGCAAACGTGGTTAATCGAGGGTCATCCGGCGAGAGCTGGTCTTGCCAGACGCTGGCCTGGTAGACGGTCAGGCCGTGAGAGAAATGCCAGGCCTTGACTTGCACGGCTTCATCCGGGCCATTGGCGGTCGGCCGGTGGCCGCTTTGCCACCAGGTTCGCGCATCCGGGTGCTGCGTCATGCCGGGCACTTCGGTCGGGCCCAGGTCCTTGGGCGGTAAAGAAGTATTGATGGTGGTCTTGGCTTGCAGGTTGGTGTTGAGTGATCGACTCAGCAAACCCAAGGCCTGGCTTCGCCGCACCACATCGCCTGACTGCAGGTAAGTCAGGGCCCAGCGTGCGCCATCGGCTTCACACGACAGCACATGCAAAGTCACGGGGCCGCCCGCCAGGCCAGGCAAGGTAAGCTGGCGCGCATGGTGCTCGGGCTTGCACGGGAACATGGCGACCAAGCCATCGGCGGCTTCAGGATGAACCTCGCGCCAATTCAAGGCAGGCGAGCAAGCCACCAAGGCGGAGACAGCGCAAGCAGCGATCAGGGCGCGCAAGGCAAAAGGGCAGGGGGCCGACCATGTCATAAAGTAGCTGCTCATTGCGTCTGGTGGGATGTGCGCTGTCGCACGTCACCCCGGGTGTGGGATGGACATGTCCGGTCAAACCCGTAACACTGCGTGTGAATTCAGTTGAGGTCTCCATGAACTATGTCACATTGCCAGCTTCGCCCAGTGAGGGCGCGCCCAACGGTGCCGCCACTTCGGTGCCGCCGGAAGGCATGGTGGATGTCGCCACTTGGCAGCGTACCCAATCGGAGTTGATGCGCTTTCAGGAGTTGCTGGGCCAGGCTGGCCGTGAACTGGCTGAGCCGCTCACTGGCGCGCTGGAGCGAGTCAATGCCTTGATGAACACCGGCCGCATCGACCGCGCTGGTTTGAAGGCCTTGCTGGCGGAGGTTGACCGTGCCCGCCAGGCCGGCATCTGGTGTCAGCAAATCGCGCGCTTGTCATCCGGTCGCGCCCGTCAATCGCATGAACGGGTTCATCTGACCAACACCATCCAGGGCGTGCTGGCACACCGTGCGCGTGAGATGCAGGCCCGTGGCATCCAGGTGCAACAGTCCCTGACGCCGGTTGAGGTCCAGGCCGATGCGCCCATGCTGTTCTCCTTGCTCAATGGCCTGGTCGATTGGTGGTTGTCTTGTGCGCATGGCACGGTGGAAGTCAAGCTGCACATCAAGTCGTGGCCGGCGCATGGCCAGCTCGATGTGCGCCTGCGTCATCGCCCGGCCGACCTGTCCGATGGCCTGCCCGAGGGTGAGATTTCACCAGCGGTCAATGGCCTGACCTGGTACATGATCGATCAGATCGGGCGCAGCATGGGCCTGAAGGTCGAGCGTGAGGTCGATGCCAATTCGGTGCGCCTGCTGATGGAGTTCCCACACACCATCAATCCTTTGATGGCGCAGCCTGAGCCTGCCGATGATGGTGACCAGGGCTTTGCCACCTCGGTCAACTCCAAGCCGCTGGCGGGCAGCCATGTGCTGGTCGTGGCCGCGCGCCGGGATCTGCGTCTGCTGATCCGCGAATCGCTCAAGTCCATGGGCCTGGTGATCGACTTTGTCTCATCGGTGGCCGAGGCGACCGAATTCTGCCGCGATGCCTTGCCGCATGCCATCGTCTATGAATCGTCCTTGGGCGGGCAGCGCTTCGATCAACTGGTTGAAGGCATCCGCCGCGAGGTGCCCGAGTTCGTGATGGTCGAGGTGCTGGAAGAGGGCAGCCTGTTCGAGATCTCGGCGGCCAGCTCGACGGGTGTGGCCCGCGTGGGCCGCGATGCGGTGACCAACTCGCTGCCGTCGGCGCTGGTCTATGAGCTGGCCCGCATGATGTGATGGCGGCCAGGGCTGCGGAGGTGCAGTCCGGTGGCCCGCCTCAGCCCTGAGTCCCTCAGGCCTGTTCCTTGAGCAACTCACCCAGCAAGGTGTGAAGTGCGCCGAAGTCGGGCTCGCCGATGTAGCGCTTGACGATCTGGCCTTTTTTGTTGATCACGAAGGTCGTGGGCGTGAGTTCGACCGGGCCGAAGGCATTGGCCAGCTCGCCCGTGTGGTCCATGGCCACGCGAAAAGGCAGCTTGCGTGTCTCGGCAAAGGCCATCACATAGGCCGGCGGGTCGTACTGCATGGCGATGGCCAGCGTCTCCAACCCCTGGCCTTTGAACTGGTCGTAGGTGCTCATCATCTGCGGCATCTCGCGCACGCAGGTCGTGCAGTTGGTGGCCCAGAAATTGATCATGGTGACCTTGCCTTTGAGGTCGGCCAGGCGGTGCTGGCTGCCATCGAGCTGCGTGAAAGGCAGGTCCGGTACACTGGATTTTTCACCCCATGGGCAGCCCGCCAGCAGCAAAGGCAGGCTCAGGGCGGCCAGGCCGAAATGGCGGCGGCTCAGGTCGTGGTCAGTGTTGGTGGGCTGGGGTGTCGTCATGCTGCGAATCATCGTCTAAAAGGATAGGTCCATGCAACGTCGGGTCATATTGTCGTCGGTCGCAGGTCTGAGCGCGTGGGGCTGGTGCTTGGAGTCGTCTGCGGGCGGTTTGTTCACTTCATCTGAAGGATCGCAGGCTCTGAGGACGGCGCTGGAGCGTGGCGCGCAGGCGGCGGTGTCCCAACTGGGCCAGGCGGGCGGTTTTTTGAGCAACGACAAGGTGCGCATCGCGCTGCCCGGGCCGCTGGAGAAAGTCGCGCCTTTGCTCAAAGGCCTGGGTCGGGGCAAACAGCTCGATGAGTTGCGCGCGGCCATGAACCACGCCGCTGAGCAGGCCGTGCCCATGGCCCTGCCGTTGCTCAAGTCGGCGATCAAGTCCATGTCGGTGAGCGATGCCCAGGGCATCATCACAGGCGGTGACACCTCGGTCACCAGCTTCTTTGCCGGCAAGACGCGCCAACCGTTGAGCGCTCAGTTCCTGCCCATCGTGAGCAAAGTCACCGACCGGCTCTCCCTGGCGCGCCGCTACAACGACTTGGCTGGCAAGGCCTCGTCGATGGGCTTGCTCAAGGGTGAGCAGGCCAATGTGCAGCAGTACGTCACGGGCAAGGCGCTCGATGGCCTGTTCTTCGTGATCGGCGAGCAGGAGCAACTCATCCGGCGCGATCCGGTGGGCACGGGTAGCGCCATCCTCAAGAAGGTGTTCGGCTCACTTTGAGGAGGAAGAAGCGTTCACTGCGCTGGCGGGTGTCGTGCCCGCTGGTGTGGTGGGCGGCGGGTCGTTGGCGGCGGCAGGCACCGTGGTGTGCGGCACTTTCTCGACCTGCGGATCAGCCCAAGAGCCCGTGATGGTGAACTCGCGCGTCGTGGCTTCGACCACGGTCTTGCGCAGCAGTACTTGCGCGATGAAGGTGCCCAGGCCGATGGCCGGGTTGATGGCTGCATAAGCCAGCGAGGCCGTGCCAGCGTTGATCTCCGGGATCACGAAAACACGCAGGTTCTGCGTTTCCTGGCTGAGGTCGGCCTGACCTTCCATCAACACCAGGGCCTGCACGCCGCGCATGCGCAGGTTGCGCGTGTTGGCCACGCCTTGGGCGATCTTGACGTCGCCATCAATGCGGTCAAAGGCAAAGCCCTGCTGGAACACATCACGGAAATCGAGGATCAGCCGGCGCGGCAGCGATTGCAGGCTGAGCACGCCCAGCAGTTTGGCCACGCCGGGTTCCGCCTTGAGGAACTGGCCTTCGCTGATGGCCACGTTGAGCTCGCCATTCATGCTGGCCGGATCAGGCTCCAGGGGCGAGCCCAGCCAGGACACCTGCCCCGCGAGCCGGCCCTTGCCGCCCTTGAGCGTCTGGGCCAGGCCCAGGCGGCTGAGCAGGCCACCGGAGTTGGTCAGGTCCAGTGAAAAGCTCATGGCCGCACGGTGGCGGCCCGATGGGCCTTTGCGGTTGGCGCCATTGCTGCCAGTGGCCTGCTGGGCACCCGTGACGGCCCAGTTGCCGGTGGCATTGAGCTGCGCATCGCTGTTGCTCAGCTTGAACTTGGTCAGGCGCCATTCAGGCAGGGGTGCATTGCCTGGCACAGTGTTCAAGCGATTGACGGCTTCGACTTCCACCTTGCCCAGCGGCAGGCCGCGCCATTCGAACTGATCGACCACGATGTCCAGCGCCGGGATGGTGGCCGGCTCGGGCGTGAGCATGTCCTGGGCGGCCTGGTCTTCGAAGGCCTGCGCATCAGCGGCGGGCACGGACAGGCGGCTCAGGTGAGCGACCAGGCGTTTGCTGGTCGATGGCGTGGCCGGCATGGCGGCTGTGGACGACGCAGCGGCAAGCTCAGGCCGCCATTCGATGGTGCCGGCCAGTTGCTGCGCCTCCACCTGCGCATGCCAGACGTCGGTGCTGGGGTGGGTGACCTCTGCCACGACATTGCGCAAGGTGCGCTGTCGCCAGTTGATGGTGCCCAGTTTGACACTCAAGGCCTTGGGCAGGTAGCTCTCGAAAGCGCCCAGGTTGCCGGCCCCCATGGTGGGATTGCTTGCATCCTTGAACTGCCTGAGCCAGCTTTGCCAGGCATCGAGGTCCAGCGTTGGCAGGTTGACGTGGGCCGTCATGCCGGGCGCGTTCGACACCAGGGGCGGCGTGACCGTGCCACCCAAGGCCAGCCACAGTGAGCCGCGCTGCAAGCGAGCTTGCTGGCCGCTGAGGTCACGGTGCAATTCAGTGCGGAACTGAAGCGGCCCGCTCATCTCCACGCTGAGCACATCGCTTTGCCCATCGCCTTCATCGACCCGGTGCACCACTTTCACCGGCCAGGCGGTGTTGGCATCTTTGTTAAAGGGTGAGGGCAGGGCCATGGCCAGGCCTTGCAAGGTCGAACTGACCACCAGTTCAGGGCGGGCCGAGAAGGGCTGGCCGCTGCTGTTGGTCTTGGCACGCGGCAGGGCCACGGTGACCGAGACGGCGGTCTGACCGCTCATGTTCTGCGCCAGCCGGGCCAGGGCGGGCATGTCGGTGGCGGTGCGCAGGCCTTCGGCGGAGACCGTGCCGGTGGCCACGAAGCGCGGCACGCCCTGAGCATCTCGGCTGCCGTTGACCTGCACCTCCTGCCCCCAGACTTTGGCGCGCGCGTTCACGGCCAGGGTGTCTTGCGTGAATTGAACCTGGCCTCGCGCATTGCTCATCATCGGCACGTTGGGGCCGAGTCGCAGAGAGGCCTGGTCGCGGTCGATCAAGGTGACCTGGCCTTTGACCTTGGCATCGACCACGTGGTTGAGCGGGATGCGCAAGGCCAGGCTCAAGCCGCCCTGGCCGGTGCCTTGTGCATCGTTGAGCATCTGGCCGGTCCATTGGCCCACGGGTGAGGCCGACACATAGCGCAACAGGTCGTCCAGCGGCCCTTCCCCCGAGCCGTCGATGGACAGTACCGGGTCGTGGCTGTCCAGGTCATCGATGAAGCCCTTGACCTGGCGCAGCTCGAAGCGGCCTGAGCCGACCTCGCCCAGCAGCGCGGTCCCGTTTTCGATGCGCATGCCCTGTCCTTCGAAGATCAGATCGCCCTTGAGGTGATGGAAGGCGGGCCAGTAGGCTTGCGCAGCGGTCGCTTGATCTGTCGTGCTGCTGCCCATGGCCGACGAGGATCGGCTGCGAGGCACATAGTCCAGCGTGGCGTCCTCCACCTTCACGTGCACCTGAAAGTGGCCGCCTTTGTTGTCTTTGAACGGGAAGTTCCACAGGTTGCCTTTGACGTCGAAATCCACGTCTTTGGAATAACCGCTGCGGATGGCATCGCGCACATAATGGCGCGCATCGGCATAGATCACGGCGGGCAGGTAACGCCAGACGCGGTTGCCCTGGGCCTTGCTCAAATGTCCAGTGAGGTCCAAGTGACCGGGGTAGCGGCCCGCTTCACCCACGCCAGTGCCCGCGCCGGTGCGCCATGTAGCGTCGAGCGAGCCTTCGGCGTCGGCATTGGCAAAGGTGGCGCGCGAGACCGATACCGACAGGGCCGGGCTGGCCGTGCCTGTCGGGTCGGGCGTCAAGGTCCAGGCGACATCGGCCTTGAGCGTATCCAGCGGCACACGCGGTTCTTCAAAAGCACCAGGGATGTCCACCCAGCCGTTCTTGATCGACAGGCTGGCTTGACCACCTTTTTGATTGGCCTTGAAGGACACGGCCCCGCCCGCCAGGCCCGGGTTCGTGGCGCCCGGTTGCCAACTGATGCCTGCGAGCTGGCCTTGCGCCTCATACGCGGTGGGCGCTTCGAGCGGCCCTTTCCATGTCAGGCGCAGGTCTTGGCCCACGCCCAGCGGATTCAATTCGCTCAATTGCCGGCGGGTGCTTTCAGACAACGGCAGGCGATTGGCCAGGCGCGCCAGCAAGGCCAGGTCCAGTCGGTCAGTCTCGAATTCGCCTTCCTGGGTGTGCCGCCAGGCATCGCCTTGCAGTTCGGGCAACCAGGGCATGGTGGCACCTGGCGGCAAGGCCGCCGCCGTGTGCCGCCATTGCAATCGGGCTTGGCTGGCTGGCCAGGTCAAGCCATCGTCGGTGGTGAAGGTCAGCGCTTGCCAGGCCAGCTTGGTCTGCGTGGGCAGGTGCATGGCGCTCAATTCACCCTGCAGGTGTTTGAAAGCCAGCGGCTGCAAACCAGCCCCCAGCTTCACCGACACGGCCTGCACATCCACCGACAGGCCCAGATCGCGGGGCTGGCCCCGATCAATGTCCAGGGTCATGCCCAGCCGCCCGCGTCCACCCTGCACATCGACGGGCAAGGCGGCATGCTGTTGCAAACGGCTCACATCCACATGGGGCAAGCTCACGGCCAGCCGGCCTGACCAATTGCGCCAGTCGCTCGGCTGGGTGAGTTCGCCAAACCACTGGCTCAACTCGTTGGACGCCGGGCGGCGCGCCCACAGGGGCTGGGTGATGTCGGCCGATGCCTTGAAGCGTTCGCCAAAACCGGTGGGCGGTGTGGCCGCCAGCCGCCAGTGGTGCACACGTTGGCCCAAACCCGGGCGGTTGCGCAAATCAAGGTCGACTTCACTCAGTTGCAAGGCCGGCGCCTGGCGCATCTCATCGGTCCAGGTCACGGCGCCGCTTTCGATGCGGATGAGCGCCTGGTCGAGCAGCCAATCGGTGGCTCGGTTGTCGCCCTGGCTCATCTTGGCGGGGTCCATGGTCAAACCCGCCACATGGATGCGGCCCTGCCCATCGCGCCGCACATCCAGGGTCGGCTGAACCAGCACCAGGCGATCCAGGTGGATCTCGCCGCGCCAGATCGACACCGGCCACAAAGTCTGCAAGGACAAGCGGGCCTTGACCCGGGGCAGGCGCAAGGCAGGCTGGCCGCGTTCGTCCAACAGCTGAATGTCTTCGAGGGAAATCGCTGGCTGTAAACCCTCGCTTTGTCCGCTCACACGACCAATCAGCACCTTGACCCCTAGGGCCTTGGAGGCTTGTTGCATCAATGGCGCACGCCACTGGTCGATTTTGGGCACAATTTGTGCGAGAAGGAACCACCACCCCCCCGCAGCCACCAGCGCCAGCACTGTCAGCAACCCGGACATCCAGATCAGCCAGCCAGACCAGACCGAACGACGCGGCCTGTTAGGCAGCTGGTTGACAATGTCTGGCGATGCGCTGGCTGGCACGTGAGGGTTTGTGGGCATGAATCGGGAACTTCAGGTAACCGATAACCCTAGCACAGACGTGTATCTGGCTCATGGCGCAATTGAACGACTTTGTCACAAACGTGGGTTTGACCCCGGATTCGGGCGCCAGCGTCCCGGCTGAGCACGCCCGTTTTGTGCAGCGCATCAGGCGGCGTTACCCGGACGAGCGAGTGCTGTTCGAGCGCATGCACAGGGGCGCGCCGCGTGCGGCCAGCATCACGGCCCTGATTGCCGCCTTGATGGCGGGCGGCCGCGCGTTGCCGTCGGCCCTGCGGGTGGCCCGCCAACTGGTGATCGAGCGCCTGGCCACGCTGGATGTCGAAGCGCACGCCTTGCTCAGCGACATCACCATCGCCATGACGCACCTGGCCGAGGTCACGCTCGAGATGGCCTTGAACGATGCCCAGGCCGAGTTCGACGCCCGCCATGGCGCACCGCTGGATGCACAAGGCCAGCGCATCGACATGTGGATCGTGGGCATGGGCAAGCTGGGTGGGCGCGAGCTCAACGTGTCCTCCGACATCGATCTGATCTACGTCTACGAAGACGAGGGCATGACCGAAGGCATCGACGATGGCCGAGGGGGCAAGACCGGGCAGATCTCTGCCCACGAATACTTCAGCCATGTGGTGCGCAAGCTCTACACCCTGATCGGCGAGACCACCGAAGATGGCTTCGTGTTCCGCGTCGATCTGGCCTTGCGCCCCAACGGCAACTCCGGCCCGCCCGCCGTCAGCCTGGGCATGCTGGAAGACTATTTCGTGGTGCAAGGCCGTGAGTGGGAGCGATTTGCCTGGCTCAAGAGCCGCATCGTCGCGCCGGTCGCGGCCATGCCCAAGGGCGAGCGCCATGCGCGTGCCCTGGCGCTGCGCAATGTGGTCATGCCCTTCGTCTACCGGCGTTACCTCGACTATGGCATTTTCGAGAGCCTGCGCCAGTTGCACCGCAAGATCCGCGACGAGGCCAATCGCCGAGCCGCCGGCCGCCCCGAACGTGCCAACGACGTCAAGCTCTCGCGTGGCGGCATCCGCGAGATCGAATTCACTGTGCAGTTGCTGCAAGTGGTGCGCGGCGGCCAGTTCCCCGAGATCCGCACGCGCTCCACGCTCAAGGCCTTGCCACGCCTGGCCGCGCGTGGGCTGATCGCCGCCGACACGGCCCAGCGACTGTCCAACGCTTATGTGCTGCTGCGCCGCATCGAGCACCGCATCCAGTACCTGGACGACCAGCAGACCCACGTGCTGCCCTCGGAAGACACCGACCTGGCCTGGATCGCCGGCAGCCTCGGCCTGGATGGCCCTGAAGAAGGCGATGACGACGAATGCCGCACGGCCTCCTGCCAGTTGATGACCGCCCTTTGCCAGGTGCGCGAGTTCGTGGCCAACGAGTTCGATGCCCTGCTGCACGATGGGCGCGCGCCGTCGGCCGGCAGTTGCAAAGGCGGGGCTTGTGGCACCGCGCTGATGGCCGTGGACAGCGAAGAATTCATCACGATGCTGCCCGGCTTGGTGGGGGAGCGGGTGCGCGACCTCGTCAAACAGCCTCGCGTGACCATGCTGTCGGATCCCGCCAAACTGCGGCTGGCCAAGCTCATCGGCCGTGCCACACAGTTGGCCGGCGCGGACGAGCGCATCGGCCATCAGGCCGTGCTGCGCTTCATCGACTGGCTCAACCCCTTGCTGCGCCGCGACAGCTACCTGTCGATGATCGCCGAGCGCCCCGAGGTGCTCAACCGCCTGCTACGGCTGCTGGGGCTGGCTCGCTGGCCCATGCACTACCTGATGCAGCACCCCGGCGTGATCGACGAGTTGGCCGATCCTCGCCTGATGGAAGGCCGCTTCGACGACCGCGCCTACATCAAGGACCTCAACGAGCGCCACCTGGCCTGGGCCAGGGCAGGGCAGGACAGCGAAGAAGCCTTGCTGGACACCTTGCGCCGCGCCCACCACGCCGAGGTCTTCCGTACCCTGGTCAGGGACGTCGAAGGCTTGGCCACCGTGGAGCAAGTGGCCGATGACCTGTCCGCCCTGGCCGATGCCACGCTGGACGTGGCCTTGCGCTGGGCGTGGCTGTACCTGCAGCAACGGCCGGGCAAACAAGGCCGCTGGGCGGTCGGCCACGATCCCCATTTCGCCGTCATCGCTTACGGCAAGCTGGGCGGCAAGGAGCTGGGTTATGGCAGTGACCTGGACATCGTCTTCCTGTACGACGATGTGCCCGGCGAGGAGGACCCGGCCGCCGGCCCAGACACCCCAACGGCCATCGACGCCTACATGGTGTTCGTGCGCAAGCTGATCACTTGGCTGACCCTGCGCACCGCCTCGGGCGACCTGTTCGACATCGACACGGCCTTGCGCCCCAATGGCAGCTCCGGCCTGCTGGTGACCTCCTTCCATGCGTTTGACGACTACCAGCGCCAGCGCGGCAGCAACACCGCCTGGACTTGGGAGCACCAGGCCCTCAGCCGTGCACGCTGGTGTGCGGGCGAGAAGCGCTTGGCCGAGCGCTTCGAGCACACGCGCCGCGCCGTGCTGTGCACCCTGCGTGATCCGGACGCCTTGCGCCAGGAAGTGGTCCTCATGCGCGAGCGCATGCGCGCCGCGCACCCCACGCCAGAAGGGCAGTTCGACCTCAAGCAAAGCGCCGGCGGCATGATCGATGTCGAGTTCGCGGTGCAGTACTTGGTGCTGAGCCACAGCCATCGGCACGCCGGCTTGCTGGACAACGTGGGCAACATCGCCTTGCTTCACCGGGCTGAAGAAGCCGGGCTGCTGCCCGGCGGTGTCGGCGATGCGGCAGCCAGCGCCTACCGCGAACTGCGCCGGCTGCAACACCGGGCGCGCCTCGACGAGTCCCCCACACTGCTGCAAGGCGCCGCCCTGGCGGCCATCCAGGCCCACCGTGACGCGGTGCTGGCCCTGTGGGCCTGCGTTTTTGGCGGCCATTGAAAAATCAGCCCGCGCTGGCCTGGCTCATCGTGGCCCTGGCCGTGTGCCTGCCGGCCTTGCTGGTCGGCGTTTCGGCCGATCCTTTTGAATCGACCTGGGCCTTGCATCCCTCGCAGGGCTGGTCATCGCTTCACCCCTGGTCGCTCTGGAGCGCTGCCTGGGTGCATGCCAGCCCTCGTCACGCCCAATTCAACCTGCTGGCTGGTGGCCTGGTGGGCTGGTTGGGTTGGACCTTGCGGGCGCCCGCCTGGGCGGCGGTCGCCTGGCTGCTGGCCTGGCCGGCCACCCATGCCTTGCTGATGCTGGACCCGCGCCTGGGCTGGTACGTCGGCGCCTCAGGCGTGCTGCACGCGGGCGTGGCCGTTCTGGCGGTGGTCCTGTGGCAACAATCCCGTCGCTGGGCGGCCGTCATCCTGGGCGCGCTGCTGCTGCTCAAGGTGGGGCTGGATGTGGCTGCGGGCCTGCCTTTGGCCAGCCGAGCCGGCCTGGATGTGCCCATGGCACCGCTTTCGCACCTGTCTGGCGTGCTCGCTGGGCTTGTATTTGCGGGATTCCACCATGGCCGAATCTCACATACCACCGGCAATTGACGGCTTTCGCAACGTACACTCTTCACTCTGTTTCGACTTCAGGGAAGTCCCGCGGGAACTAAGCACTCGTTCACGAGTCAAGAGCAGCACTGACATGAAAAGTGTCAGCATGCCCAACCATTCACTCACCTGTCTATGCAAGTCATCACCCAAAACCGTCAAACTAAACGCGCTTTGTATCGCCTGGCCCTGGTGCCTGCTCTGATCGCTGCGACCCTGGCAACTGGCTGTGGCGACGACAAGAACAAAGCCACCCAGGCTGCCGCACGAGTGAATGGTCAAGAAGTGACCGTGCACCAGATCAACCTGGTCTTGGAGCGTCAACAAGGCCTCAAGCCCGAGCAGGCCGATGCGGCCAGCCGCCAGATCCTCGAAGGCCTGATCGACCAGGAAGTGGCTGTTCAGAAGGCTGAAGAAACCAAGCTGGACCGTGATCCCAAGATCGTCCAACTGCTGGACGCCACCCGTCGCGGTCTGCTGGCACGTGCTTATTACGAGCGTGCTTCGGCCTCGGCTGTCGCCGCGCCATCAACCGACGAAATCAAGAAGTATTTCGAAGCCAATCCTGGCCTGTTCGCCGACCGCCGCATCTACATGCTGCAAGAGTTCTCGATCCAGGGCGATCCTGCGCAAACCAAGGACCTGCAAGGCAAGCTCGAAGCCACCACGTCGGCTCAACAGTTCGCTGAAGTCCTCAAGGCCTCGGGCCTGAAGTTCGGTGTGAACCAGGTGACGCAACCTGCCGAATCCCTCCCGCTGGCCCTGGTCAGCCGCATCAATGCCTTGAAAGACGGTCAGGCCTTGTACGAACAAGTCGGTGGCGGCATGAAGTCGGTGCTGATTGTTGCCAGCCGACCACAGCCTTTGAACTTCGAGCAGTCCAAGCCGCTGATCGAGCGCTTCCTGACCGAGTCCAAGCGTTCCGAGTGGCTCAAGACCCACGCCAAGGATCTGCGCACGGCAGCCAAGGTCGAGTACCTGGGCAAGTTTGCCGAAAAGGCAGCTTCTGCACCTGCCGCAGCATCAGCCGCGACTGTGGCGCCAGCCGCTGCGTCCGAAGCAGCATCCGGGCTTGATTCCGAGGCCATGAACAAGGGCCTGTCGGGTTTGAAGTAATTCATCCCATCATGCGAACGAGTCTTGACGATTCGTTCCAAGATCACGGTCGGGCTGGTTCCGAACGGAAGGCCAGGGGCGGTGCGCAGACACCGGCCCCTGGCGGGATCAAGATCCGGCACATGCCGTCGAAGTCAATCAATACGGCACGAAACCCTGCAACATGAAGACTCTGCGCATACTCGGCATTCGCGGTATTCCTGCCGCGCATGGCGGGTTTGAAACTTTTGCGGAGCATTTGGCCCTTTATCTGCGCGAAAAGGGCTGGAAGGTCATCGTCTATTGCCAGGAATCTGGCCCCGGCGAGATCTTCAACGATACCTGGAATGGCATTGAGCGCGTGCGCATTCCCGTGTTTGGCGACGGCGCCTTGTCCACCATCATCTTTGACTGGATCTCCGTCCGCGACGCCGCCACCCACCAGGATCTGTGCCTGACCTTGGGCTACAACACCGCGATTTTCGACATCTTCCTGCGCCTGAAGGGCGTGCCCAATGTCATCAACATGGATGGCATCGAGTGGATCCGCGCCAAATGGGGCAAGTTGGCCAAGACCTGGTTCTGGCTCAATGACTGGATCGGTTGCTGGGTCGGCAACCACCTCGTGGCGGACAACCCCGCCATCAAGACACACCTGATCACGCGGGTCAGCGGCGACAAGATCACCATGATTCCTTATGGCGCCGTGCCGGTCGAGAACGCCCCCGAGGAGCCTGTGCGGGCCTTGGGGCTGGAGCCCGGCCGCTTCCTGACCGTCATTGCCCGCCCTGAGCCCGAGAACTCGATCTACGAGATCATCAAGGCGTTTTCATCCCATCCGCGAGGCTACAAGCTGGCCGTGTTGGGCACCTACCTTGAGACCAACGCCTATCACCGCACGGTGCGCGCCGCCGCCAGCGATGAGGTGGTGTTCCTGGGCGCCATCTACGATCCGCCCACCGTGCAGGCCTTGCGTTTTCACAGCGCGGCTTATGTGCACGGTCACCAGGTCGGCGGCACCAACCCGTCGTTGGTGGAAGCCTTGGGCGCCAACAACCCGGTGTTCGCGCACGACAACCGCTTCAATCGCTGGGTGGCCGGCGAGGGCGCCTGTTATTTCGATTCCGTCGAGTCCTTGTCCACCCATTTCGATGAAGTGATCGGCAATGCCGAAGCCATGGCGGTGATGCGCGATGCCAGCCGTCGTCGCTTCAAACGGGCCTTGACCTGGCCCATTGTGTTGGGTGCGTATGAAAAATTGCTCACTCGCTTTTGCCCACAGGTTGATTCTGCGCTGGGTCTGGCTGATGATGCACCGTTGGGAATCTCTGCCAATCGCAAGCGGACGACTGTCAAGTGATGATGCACGGCATCTCACCATCTTTGCTTGCGCATGAAGAAATTCAGAAAATGTGCAAAATGCACTTTGGTAGAATGCTTCACCATCCAAGCAACTTATTCCTTTCCCTGATGTTGGCGCCCGATGGTGTGCTCGACTCAGTTGGCTCTCCATGCGTCGTTTCAAGATAGGCATCGACTTTCATACGTGGGACGGAATCTACCAAGGTTCACGCAGCCACATCCTGGGCATTTATCGTGCGGCCATCGTGCAGGCGCCTGACCTGGATTTCGTGTTTTTCCTCAAAGACACTGAAAGCCTGCGTCGTTCTTATCCGGAGTTTTCGCTCCCCAATGTCACCTTGGTGCATGCTGGATCGCGGCCATCGCTGTTGCGCCTGACGGTTCAATTGCCGCGTTTATGCCGCAAGCACGGCATCGACCTGCTGCACACCCAATACCGGGTCTCGCCCTGGATCGGCTGCAAAACCGCGTGCACCATCCATGACCTGCTGTGCGAGTCGCATCCGCAGTTCTTCAGCCCGCTGTTCATCTTCCAGTCGCGCCTAACCTTTCGTATGTCGGCCAAGCGTGCGGACGTGCTCTATTCGGTGAGCAACTATTCGCGCCAGGAAATCATCAGCCGCTACAAGGTGGCCCGCGATGGCGTCAACGTCACCTACAACGGGGTGGACACCGACCGCTTCAAGCCTGGCGAGCAGGGCATCGAGGCGGTGCGCAAGCTCGGCTTGACGCCTGGTCAATACATCCTCACCGTGGGGCGCCTGGAGCCGCGCAAGAACCAGGGCGCCTTGCTCAGGGCCTGGACGCAGTTGGGGCCAGAGGCGCCGCAATTGGTGATCGTCGGCCAACGCGATTTCAGTTTCGATGACATCTACACTGCGCAGGCCGATGCACCACGCAAGGCCTTGTTGCTGGACACCGTCAGCGACGAAACGCTGACGGCCGTCATCCGCCATGCGCGGCTGTTTGCCTACCCAGCCTTTGCCGAGGGCTTTGGCATGCCGGTGCTGGAGGCCATGGCCAGTGGCGTGCCGGTCATCACGTCCAACACCACGGCCTTGCCTGAAGTCTCGGGTGGGGCCGCGATCCTGGTGGACCCCTTCAGTGTGGGCTCCATCGAAGAAGGCTTGCGCCAAGGCCTGGGGGATGAAACCTTGCGCCAACAGATGATCGAGAAGGGCCTCAAACAGGCCACACGCTTCAGTTGGGATCAGGCGGCGCAGGTGCTGGTGGCCGGCTTTAGAAGAACGCTGATCAGCGCGTGAGGATGTGCTCGCTGAGCAGCACATGCCGGTGGGCAAATCCCGGGGTGGTGAAGGCCATCTCATCGAGCCTGAGGCGTGCACGCCGGACACGAGCCGCCGTTTCTTGGGTACGCGCTGCATCGGACCACAAGCCATCAATCGCATCCCGGATGGCGTGAGGCTGGCCGGGCTCGACGTAAGTCACGTGGTCGTCGGTGAAGTAATGCGTCATGCCACCCGTGCGCGAGACGATCACCGGTTTGCCGTTGGCCACGGCCTCCAGCATCACCGTCAGCCCAGAGGCATGGCGATTGAAGACCAGCGGGATCACCACGACATCGCACCACGCCATCCTGGCCTTGACTTGCTTCAGGTCGCAGACCTCTCGCCTCACGTGAGGGCCCAGGACCGAATCCGGACAGGTACTGGAACCAATGAACACCTCCAGCCCCGTGTGATCGCGCACGGCCCGTCCTAACGTCGTCCAATCCCGATGACGGTCGTTGCCCAGGCTCAACACGCGGATTGGCCGGCCGGCAACTTCTTCAGGCGGCGGCAGTGGCAAGGGGGGAACGAGTTCCGGCGCAATGCCGAACTCCACCAGCCGCGCACGGTCGCTGCCCACCATGTCTTGCAGAAACCCCAGGTTGTCGGGCGACAAGCACGTGCACATCGAGACCTGGCGCATCAGCCGGCGCTGCAGCCATTGATGAGCCCTGTGCAATGAGGGCCACTGATCGGCCAACCACACGATTTGCCCGATCATCGGCGGGCAGCGTTTGAGCATCACCTGGCTGAGCCAGGCCACCGGCAGGAACTCCCGTTCCGTGTGCGTCCAGACGATGTCGGTTTGCGCGGACCACAGCGCAGCGCGGTGATTCCAGGCGTGTTCGACGTCAAAGCCCAGCAAGCGTCGCATGACCTTGAACGGCAGCGCCGCCAGGCCTGTGCGTGCTGGCTGGCTGCTGGAAAACGTGATCTCGCATCCCCATTGGCTTGCGTGGTGGTAGCCATAAGGGGTTTGATCGGGCACCAGGCCGGCGGCCCAGCGCTCACCCCATGACACCGTGTCCAGCCCGTCGGGCAGCAGCACAAAAACGCGGCGCATGCGATTCAGGCCTGAGCGCTCAAAGCGCGGAGCGGCGGCTCATGGCCAGCCGGTAGACGGCCATGATCTCGCGCGCCTGGTGCGACGCTGAAAAGACCGACAGCTGCCTGGCCTTGCCGGCCTGTCCCCATCGGTGGCGAAGGCCAGGATCCTGGGCCAGGCGTTCGATGCCATCGGCCAATGCCTGCGAACTGCTGACCGGGATCAGGATGCCGGTTTCTTCGTTCACCACCACATCACGCAGGCCCCCATCATCAGAGGCGATGACCGGCAAGCCGGCTGCCATGGCCTCGATGGCCACCATGCCGAATGACTCGGGCTCGACCGAGGGCATCACGGCGATGTCGCTGCCACTCCAGACCGGCACCACGTTGGCATCAAAAGGCAGGAAGCGGACATAAGGGCTCAGCCCGAGTTGTTCGACCCGCTGTTTCAAAGAGGCCAGCAAGGTCTCTTGCCGAGGGGCCTCGCTGCCCATGATGACCAGCTTCATGCCTTCGATGACGCCGCGGCATTTGAGCAAGTGAGCCGCTTCGATGAGCACATCCTGTCCCTTGATGCGGCTGATGCGGCCGACCAGGGAGATCACGATGTCGTCCGGCGTGGCCCCGATGCGTTCACGGAACTCGCAGCGTCCTTCGATGCTGGGCAAGTCAGGCATGGGGGGCAGGCCATTGAAGACCACATGCGTCCGCTCCAGCATGGCCGGCTGATGGGAGACGATCCACGCCTGGGTCTGGGTGGAGTTGCACACCACCGCGTCGGCACGCCTGGACGCCAGCCAAGGCAAGAGCCTGCTGATGAGGCGGGGCGATCGCAGGATCTCGTGCACATGCCAAACGTGGGGCCAGCCCAATGTCTTGCTGCACCACGCGCCGCCCAACACCGCCAGGGTGTTGGAGTGCAGCACAGCGATGGGCCTGCCAGCGGCGGCTTTTTTCAAATCCTGACGCGCCTTGATCAGGCGCTTGGGCAGGGCCAGCAGGCCGGAGAAGGACAGGTCGGCACGTTGGATCTTGCCCACCTCGCCCACGTGGGTCTCGACCCCCATGGCATCCAGGCAGGTCTTGAGCGGGCCCGATGTGGGCAGCAGCACGATGGGCAGGAAAGACCCGCTGGCCAGGAACTCACGCACGATCAGCAGCAGTACTTTGTCCGAGCCGTACATGTCGGCGGACTGATGGATCATCAGCACGATGGGCGTGGTGTGAGGACTGATCATCATGGCTGGCGAGCCGATGTTTGCTTGGGCAAGGCCGCCCGCATGACATCCAGCACGGTCTGAGCTTGGCTGAAGCCGAAGGCCTGACGAGCAAGGTTCAAAGCCTCTTCCTGGGCGGGTGTACGGATCGAGGCGGCCTGGTCCAGACCTCGGAGCACGGCATTGGCAAATTCAGAAGCACTGCTGGCCAGCATGAAGCATTGACGGACATGTTGCGGTAGCCCGACCACCCCTTGCGGTGTTGATACCAGTTGGGCCGGGGTGAAAAGCATTTCAACGGATTTGATGTTCACGCCGCTGCTTGCAAAGACTGGGTTGACCAGCACTTGGGCGTTGCGAAGGATCTCATCAGCCGATGGCGCATTTTCCACCAAGGTGACATTCGGTGTCTGCAAAACTGCGTCTTTGATGTCCTGAACCGGGCGGCTGCCCGCCAAAAGAATGCGCAGTCCCGGTTTTTGTGCATGCAGCAAAGGCACGACTTCCCGTAGAAACCACAACACCCCTTCGACATTGTTGGGCGCGTAGAGGTTGCCCAGGTAGCCCACCTCGTAAGCGGGCGGCGTGTTGTAGGGCGCCGACAAGCGCGCAGCCGCCTCTGGCTCCACCATGGTGGGCAACCACTGCGCATTGCCGTGGCCTTGCTCGCGCCACGTCACCAGGTCGTCGACGGAGATGTCGAACACCGTGTGCGCCGCGCGCCAGGTGGCCCGCTCCACCCTTTCCAGGTGGGGCAGGTTCAAGCCCCAGGCGATCCGGTCGCGCCAGTTGCGGGTGCGCGCCACCTGGGCCGCCATGTACTGGTGCTCGATGTTGTGGCTGCGGTAGAACAGCGGGACGCCATAGCGCTTGGCCGCGCGCCTGGCCATCACGGTCGGGTAAATGGCATCGAGCCAGACCACGTCGGGCGCAAAGGCATCGAGGGTGCGCCAGATCTGCTGGATCACCGGGCGTGGCGGGACGCGGGAAGTCGCGTGCGAGGGCCAGCGCACCAAATTCCACAGGCGGTTCAAGCGCTCAGGCATTGATCCGCCGATGGGCAGCACGTGCACGGCCTCGGCCACCTCATGCAGGGCGGCCACGTGCTCGGGTGTAGGCGGCAAAGCGCCGCCCCGTTGCGCGTACCAGGTGATCAGGACGATGCGTGCGCCTGCGGCCTTGAGGGCCTTGAGCCGTCGCCAGTCGTCCACCAGCCCGCCATGTGTCGGCGGGTAGGGCATCTGGCATGAAAAATAAGCGATCTTCATGACGCTTGCAGCCTGGTGGGCGGGTGCACAGCCTTGCCTGACAGGGCTTCCGCCAGGGTCTGGCAAGCGCGCCAGTCTCGGCGTTTGAGGAAGACCAGGATTTCAAACACCATGCGGCGGCGAACGGACCACAGGTGGTGCGGGAAAAACCGCCGAGTGAACAACAAGCGGTTGCGGTTGAGAAAGCGCAGGGACAGCATGGAGCCGCGTTGGCGGTGACTGGAGCCGATGGTGGCACCTTCCTTGTGGAAGACCACGCTGTCCGGGGCATAGGCCAGCTTGAAGCCGGCCGCCTTGGCCCGCATGGCCCAGTCCAGCTCCTCGAAGTAAAGGAAGTAGTCCTCGGTCATGAGGCCCACTTGTTCGATGAAGCGCCGTGAGGCCATCATGGACGCGCCCACCACATAGTCCATGCGCGCTTCGATGTCCTCGCGCCGCTCGCCTGCTTGATGAGCCGGTTCATGGACACCCAGGTGTCGCCCGACCGCAGTGGCCGGGTCATACACGGCACCGCCGCGCGCCTGGATCATGGTGCGGTCATCGTGGTAGATCAACAGGCTGCCGCACAAGGCCAGAGCCGCATCACCACGCATGCGCTCGACCATGGCGCCCAAGGCGTTAGGCGCCACCTCGGTGTCGTTGTTGAGCAGCCAGATGAATTGCGCGCCAGCGCCCAGTGCCCAGCGCACACCGACATTGCAACCTGCCGCGAAGCCCAGGTTCGCGCCGTTCTGAATCAGCACGATGTCATCGCCAACCGGGCTTTGAGTCGCCGCGTCTTCCTGGCCTGGTCGAGCTTGCTGATCGATGCAGCGCAATCGCTCAGTCAGGCCCAAAAAACCATCGTGGAGGTGTTCGAACGAGCCATCCGCCGATGCGTTGTCGCAGACCACGATCAGCCGGCGCCAGGCCGAGCCCTCGTCGAACAGGCTCTTCACGCAAGCCAGCGTGTCCTGCCAGCCATTGAAGTTGAGCACCACCACCGCCACCAGGGGCGGCACGGATGCCTGGGCGGCAGTCATCGTGATCGTCGTTGGCTGGCCGCGAAGACGACCGGTGTCAATGCTGCGATGATCATCACCGTCGTGGCATTCATGAGCTCAGGCTGAGTCACATTGAGCAGCAAGATGGCAATCATGGTGACGCTCAGCGCAATGCGGGGCGCGCTGTCCTCCGTCTGGAACATGCGCTCCCGGAAGCACTTGGTCAGGATGTAGAAGTAGAACGCCAAGTAGAGGGTCAGCCCGATGATGCCAGTCTTGAGCAACACATAGAAATAGCCATTGTGGATGTAATGGGTCTGCTCCGAGAATGCGCGCATGTCCACCAGACGCGGCTTGTACTCGGCACCCATGCCCCATCCCAGCCAGGGGCTCTGGGCGATCTTGATCATGGCGTAATAGTTCTCTGTGATGCGCCAGCCCAAAGAGGAATTGGTGCTGCCTTCATCGAACACGCTGGTGATCCGCCTGATCACACCGTCGAGCAAATCAGGCTTGAACACCAGCGAAATCACGATGAATGCCATGATGCCCAATGCGCCGTAGATCCCCATGCGGCCAGCCGCTCGCCTGCCCGAAAACAGCGCCACCGCAACGCTGGCCAGCAAGACGTTGGCCCACAGTGCCCGGCCGAAGGTAAGGAGCAGGCTCATGCCAGTGATGAGTAAAACAGGCAGCCAGATGGCCTTGCGGCCCTTGCCTTTGAGCAGGTTGCCCAAGGCCGTCATGAAGCTGAAGAAAATCAGCATCACACCCGGAGGGAGGCTGCGTGCCAGCCCTGCGATGCCGCCGCTGTCACCGGTCAGCAATTCGACGCGGCTGTCGGATGAAAAATTGAGCCGTGTGCCCAGCAGGCTTTGAGCGATCGAGAGCATGCACATCAGCACGCTGAATCCGATCAAGGTACTCAACACCGATTTGGCGGATTTCTCATCCTTGGCAATCAATGCCACGGGCACGGCGATCAGCCAGTAGATGAACGTGGTCGTCTCAGCATAAATGTACGTTGGGACATTGCGCTGGAATAACAAGCCCAGCAGGGCCTCGAAACCCACCCACGCCAAAAGGACTGACAAAGTCACCCACAGCATGCGGTATCTTTTCCATGCATCGGGGATGTCGCGAAATCGCACGACCATCGCAAAGAAAATGAACATGAACACCACCAGGTCCACGGCCTTGCCGGGCACGGGCATCACGCCGAACACCGTCAGCATGGTGAACAACAGGGCCAGGAGGGGCCACTTGGCGCCCAGCACCAGCACCAGTGGTGGGGTGATGAAGATCAGTGGGAACCACCAGGGCAGCACCACGGACATCAAGCCGCTGAACAGGCCGACGAACAAGCCGCCGACCACCAGAAAGAAACCAAAAATGCCTGCGCTGGCTCTCATGTCATCCTCAATTCGTCTTGACGGGCTCTGGCCCGAAGACCTTGCGCACCCGATCGATCATGGCCGTGCCAAGTCGTTTGGTGGGCTCGATGAACGAGCCTTCGCCATATTCGTTCCAGCAGCAGATCACCCCCATGCGAGGCTGGCCCGCCGGGCTCTTGTAGATCTCTTCCAGGCCTGAGCGCAAATGCGCTTCGAACTCGTCGGGGGTCGAGACCGAATCATCGTGCTTGGGATCGTCCGTGCTGCCGCCCCA
>CANBUA010000020.1 GCA_947372535.1 Burkholderiales bacterium | reverse complement strand
TCGCCCTGGCGGATCAGCATGCGGATGGGCAGGTACTGCAAGCCGGGTGCGATCCAGATCTCGGCCAGCACATCGGCGGCCTTGGGGTCCTTCAAGGGCCGCGGTTTGAGCCGGAAGGTATCGACCTTGCCCAGCGGCGTGTCCAAGGTCTCTTCGCCCTGCACGTCATAAACGATGTTCTCTTGCTGCTTGGTGGTGACCACGGGCAATTCGATCGCGCTGCCGACCTTGAGCTTGCTCGGATCCAGGATGAACTGGTAGGCCAGCTGGATATAGTGGCTGGCGGCGTCCTGCACGCCAGGTAGCCGAGGCAGGCGGTCACCGGTGGGCAACACCAATTCGGTTTCTTCGAAAGTGACGATCTTGGGCGTGCCGCTCTTGATCAGCAGCTTGTCCACGGCTTCAAAACGTTGTGGTGACAGGCCTGAGGGCGTGATCACGCCTTCGCTGGTCCAGCGCCTTGAGCCAATTGGCGCAAAACTGGGCCCCAGAACGGCATCGATGTGAACCTGGTAGCGCAGGTCTTGACGCACCCATTCCACGAGCGCATTGCCATAGATGGGGCCACGCACGTAGCCCTCGACTTTGAACGTCACGCGGGTGGCCTTGGGCCATTCGAAGGCCGGGCCGCTGGCGGCGCTGGCCGCAGGCGCTGCTTGTGCCACGGTCTCAGCCTGGCTGGGGGCTGCTTCGGCGGCGGGGGCCTGCGCCACCACCATGGCCTCTGAGGCGGGCGCAGATGCGGCCGACGCGGCTTCTGCCTTGGCAAGCTGGGGCTCTGTTTCCCGCTTGGGCTTGAGTGGGGGCTTCGGTTTGGACGCAGCAGAGGCGACGGGCTCCGGCACCTCTGCCGGCGATTCCTGCACGGGCTCGGGTGCCGCTTCAGCTGGTGGCGTAGCGGCCACAGGCGGCTCGCTCAGCTCCATGTCGGCCACGATGTCGGCCTCCATGCGTTTGATGCGTGAGGCGTCGTCTCCACCGATCTCTTGCAGGTGCGCCATCACGCCCTGCGTGATCCAGGCGTGCAGGGCCACCACCAGCGCAACCAAGCCCACCAGCGCCCAACGCCGCCTTTTGGGGCTGGATGATGGCGTCGTGGCAGGCACCGAAGCTGGCTTGTCCGTCATGCTGTGGGTCTTGAACAATCGGTCAGCACGCCAGCCAGGCCTTGCGCAGTGCCTTGGCGCGTTCATCGAAAGCGGCATGAGCCGTGTCCATCAGGCCCAAAGTCACGACGTGGCTGTTCCATGTGGCGTCGGCCGCGTCGAAGGGGGCCAGGCTCAAGGTCTCGATGCGTTGATCGCGGCTGATGGTCAGTTGCGGGCTCTTGCCTTCACCCCAGCACAAGGTGATGTCATCTTGTCGACGCAATCGCCATTGGTTCAGGGCGATCAATTCATCCCCTGCGCTGATGCCGCTTTTTTCTGCAGGGCTGCCATGCATCACCGCTTGTACCTTCAAACCCTGTGGCGTTTCCTGCAAGCGCATGCCCAATCGCTGCAGCAGCGTGCCGACCCGTGGGGTGAAGCTCACGCCGTGTCGTGCCAACAAGTCGTCCACCGGCACATCGCCACGGGCATGGACCCACAGCTTCAGCAAGGCTTCCCAGGTCGGGGCATGGCGGGGCAGGGCGGTGGCTTCTTGCTGCAAGGCCAGGCCCACATCGCCTTCGGTGATGGGGCGTTGCAAGGCCCACAGCTTGCGCATCACGCCATCCAGGCTGGGCTGGGTGCCATCGGGGCGAGCAGGGCCTTCGCGCAGGGCCAGGTCCAGACCCAAGGCC
The DNA here is from genome assembly GCA_947372535.1 of Burkholderiales bacterium. Next base: position 27,007 of record CANBUA010000020.1, on the reverse strand, counting down.
ACCAGCGAGCCTTTGGTGTAGTAGCTGACCGTGGCATTGGTGGTGTTTTCGTCGGGACGGTAGTAACGCGTCCAGGCGTCGAAGCTGGATTGGGCCACGCTCTGAACGTGGCGCCCCGGTGTGGCCAGCACTTGGTTGATGGGCTTGACCAGCAGCTTGAGGTAGTTGGGGCCGTCGACCTGGCCGATGCGGCGCAGGAAGAGGTCGTCGTAGTAAGAGGTGAAGCCCTCGAAGAACCACAGCATCTGGGTGTAGTTTTCGCGGCTGTAGTCGTAGGGCGCGAACTCGGCCGGTTTGAGGCGCTTGACGTTCCAGGTGTGGAAATACTCGTGGCTGATCAAGCCCAGCAAGGTGGTGTAGGCCTCGCCACCATGTTCGATGCCTTGGCGGGGCAGGTCCTTGCGCGAGCAGATCAGCGCCGTGCTTTGGCGATGTTCCAGGCCGCCATAGCCGTCTTCCACCACATTGAGCAGGAACACGTAGCGTGCAAAGGGTGCTTTGCGGCGGCCATGCCAGAAGGTGATCTGCGCGTCGCAGATGCGTTTGGTGTCGGCCAGCAGGCGGTCAAGATCGGCGGTGTCGGCCGCGCCGGTGACCACCAGTTCGTGGGCCACACCACGAACGGTGAAGCGGCCTGTCCAGAACTGGCCGAGCTCGACAGGGTGGTCCACCAAGGCGTCGTAGCTGTCGGCCTCATAGCTGCCCTGGCCTTTGGCATCGACCTTGACGGAAGGCAGTGACGTGGCCACGGCCCAGCCCTTGGGCAGGCCGTTGATCTGCACGCGGTGTGGCTGATCTTCCAGGCCATGCACCATCAGAAACACGCTGGTGCCGTTGAAGAAACCGCGCCGCGCGTCCAGGAATGCCGCCCGCACCGAGTTGTCGTTGGCGTAAACCTCGTAGCGGATCACCAGGTCAGCGCCGCCTTGGGTGTCGATCAGCCAGGTGCTTTTGTCCACTTGTGCCACGGACCGGGTGACGCTGGCCTGGGTGGCCTGGAGGTTCATGAGGTGCCGCGCGAATTCCCGCACCAGGTAGCTGCCGGGGATCCAGACTGGCAAGCTCAGGCGCACCTGGGGCGCTGGCTTTTTCAAGGTCAGGGTGACCTCGTAGCGGTGAGCATGAAGCTGTCTGGGGGTGATGCGGTAGTCGATCATGCGTGGCAGTGGCTGGACAAGGTGATGTCGGATCGGTCAGATCTGGGCGGCGGCCAGGAAGCAGCTGAAACTGGCCACGGCCGTCAGACGAAAGCGCCATTGCAGCCAAGCGGCCACTCCGAGCGCCGGGTAGAGCTTGCGGTCCCGGAGGTAGCAGGCAATGAGCAGTGTGCCCAGGACCACGAGGCCTGCATGCGGGGGCATGCAAACGCCGACCCAGGCGCCGAAGGCATAGATGGCACCGGACCAGACGGCGCGAGACGACAGCTCATCGTGAAGGCGGCCCATGGTCAGGCCCCAGGGCATGCCGCCAATGAAGGCTGCGACCAAGGCGGCATAAGTGGCCAGGCCGCGAACGGCAAATTGCAAGGGCTCGGTCAGATTGCCGCGCCCCGCCAGCAGCCAGATCACCAGCGCGCCAGCGACGAAGGGCACCAAGCCGGCATACCCCAGGCGCAAGGCCAACTCGCTGGGGGAGCCCAAAGGGCGGGGCGGGGTGGCAGGAGGGTTTACTTCAACAGGCTCAATCACGTCGGCGGCATCCATTTGGGGCAGGCACCCCATTGTGTCAAGAACCGCCCCATCATGCGGCCAGCCAGGCAAACACGGCGGGCACGTGATCGGGCAAGGTCGGGGGCTTTTGTCGCCACTGAGCCACGGTGCGGGTCTGGCACCAGCCGTCGGCCAGGGTCAGGCCCACGCTGAAGGACAGCAGGGTCTCCGGGTTGAGCGACTGGATCAGGGCCTGGGCGAGCGCCTGGTTGCGGTAAGGGGTCTCGATCACGAGCTGGGTCTGCCCCTGCTTGCGCGACAGGCCTTCCAGTTCACGGATTCGTTGGGTGCGCTGGGTGCCATCGGTCGGCAGGTAGCCCACGAAGGCGAAGCTTTGGCCATTGAGCCCGCTGCCCGCCACGGCCAGCACGAGCGATGAAGGCCCTGACAGCGGCAGCACCTGGATGCCGGCCCGGTGCGCTGCCAGCACCAGCAAGGCGCCCGGGTCTGCCACGCCAGGCAGTCCGGCTTCGGAGATCAAGCCGATGTCGTGGCCGGCCAAAGCCGGGGCCAGCAAAGCATCCCAATCGGCCGGGCGGATGGCGGCATGGCCGGCGCCCTTTGGCGGGCGTGGCAGCACGGCGATGTCATGCCCTTGCAGCGCAGTCTCCAGCGGGAAGATGGCATCCACGCGCTTGAGGAAGGCGCGGGTTGTCTTGGCGTTTTCGGCCGCCCAGTGGCGCAGTCTGGCTGCGGTTTGAAGTGCAGCTGAGGGGATTACCTCTCGCAGGTCGGGTGGTGGCACGCCTTCGCTGAGGCAACCAAAATCCAGGGTGTTGGGCATGAGGATCAGGCGTCCCCGGGTGCGCTGGTTCATGCGAGGCTCCTGTGGCTGTTGGCCTTGGCTTCAGACGCCTGGGACGCATGCCAGCGCAATGGGTCCAGGCCCGCTTGCCGCAGCAGTTGCGTCAGCGGGATGAGTGGCAGGCCGATCAGCGCACTGGGGTCGTCGGATTCGATGCGTTCGAGCAGCACGGTGCCCAGGCCTTCCGACTTGGCGCTGCCGGCGCAGTCGTAGGGTTCTTCCAGGCGCAAATAGGTTTCGATCTCCTGATCGCTCAGGTCCCGGAAGATCACGCGCACAGTGCTCAGCGCCTGGCCTTCAAAGCCATGGCTCATGCGCACCACGGCCACGGCCGTGTGGAACAGCACGCTGCGGCCACGCATGGCCCGCAGTTGCTCGACGGCGCGCTCATGCGTGCCCGGTTTGCCCAAGGCCTGGCCATCGAGGTCGGCGACTTGGTCCGAGCCGATCACCACCTCATCCCTCGATGCGTTGGCGTCCGAGTTCGATGCACCAGCGGCGGCGTGGGCCTTCAAACGCGCCAGACGCACGGCCATGTCCAGCGGTGTTTCGCCATCCAAAGGGGTCTCGTCGGTCCGGGGTGCTCGGGTCTCGAATGGCAGGCCCAGGCGGCTGAGCAATTCGGCCCGGTAGCGGGAGGTCGAGCCCAGCACCAGGATTGGCCATGGCTGGGAAGGGGGGGCAAAAGGGGATGACATGGCCGCCATTGTCTCAAGTGATCGGCCCTACACTCTTGCCCCATGAAACCGCGTCAGACCACACCTCAGAAAATGGACATGGGTGCCTTCATCCAGGATGAGTCCGAGCTGGAGGGGCAATCCCCCTTGAGCGACTTGCCCCGCCTGGCTGCCAGCCTGGCCCCCGAGGTGGATGGCGCCGCCTTGCCCACCATCGCCTGGCAGGCGCAAGGCCGGCTTGTGCCGCAGCGTGTGGGCGGTGCCCAGACCTGGCTGGACCTGTCGGCCCGTGCAGAGTTGCCCTGGACGTGCCAGCGCTGCCTGCATCCGGTGACCTTGCCGGTCTCGTTCAGCCAGTCCATCCGTTTCGTGAGCGACGAGGCCATGGCCGCCCAGCTCGACGCCGACCTGGACGAGGACGTGCTGGCCCTGAGCCGCACCTTCGATCTGATCGCCCTGATCGAAGACGAGCTGATCATGGATGCGCCCCTGGTGCCCGTGCACGAGGTCTGCCCGGTCAACCTGGTGATGTCGATATCCGATCCCGGCGTCGATGGCGATGAACACGGTGAGTCAGGCGAGGGCGCGGGCAAAAAGCCCAACCCTTTCGCTGCGCTGGCGGCCCTCAAAAAGGGCCCCACTGGTCAGGACGACTCGGGCAAATCCTGAGTCCTTTTGGTATTCATGTGCTTGGGCGTTTGAATAATTCCTGAGCTTCGTGCTAGAATCTGCGGTTTTCCGAATTGCCTTGATTTTCATTGGGTAATTCGCGAGATTCATTTCAACCCACGCCAGGGTTCGAGTGCCTTAAAGCCATGGCTCATGCCAGGGCTGGGAGCTTCGGCGACATGCCGGTCTCTTGCAGGCTTTGAATCTGGTGTCTTGCGTCCGGGCATTGCGCCCGGTAATTGGAGTCCATCATGGCCGTTCAACAAAACAAGAAGTCGCCTTCCAAGCGCGGCATGCACCGCTCACACAATGCCCTGGTCACCCCGGGTACCGCTGTCGAGCCCACCACCGGCGAAGTGCACCTGCGTCACCACATCAGCGCCACCGGTTTTTACCGTGGTCGCAAGGTCCTCAAGACCAAGGCCGACGCCTGATCGGGTGGGGTTGTTGCCCCACTGATTGATTGTCATTGCCGTATGAGGCTGGTGCGCCAGCCGTCATGCAATCCGGGCTGGATGGCCGACTTGTCTCGGTTCTCCGGCCTGCCGTCTTTTGGGCTGGCCTTCTTGGTTTGCCCAAGGCGATCTGACCTGACCATCCTTCGATGAGCACCTCTGCCACGCCTTCGCTTGCGGCCGTTTCGCGCTCGGCCTCCCACGTGCCGCGCGGCGCGTTGCCTGATCTGGCCGGTCCCGTTCGCATTTCCGTCGATTGCATGGGCGGCGACCATGGCCCGGCCGTGACCTTGCCTGCCTGCCGCGCCTTCCTGGACGCCCATCCGCAGGCCGAGCTGATCCTGGTCGGCTTGCCCGAGGCCATTGCACCCGCCAAGGGCTGGCAGCGCGTCACCTTGGTAGCGGCCTCCGAAGTCGTGGCCATGGACGATCCGGTCGAAGTGGCTTTGCGCCGCAAGAAGGATTCATCCCTGCGTGTGGCCATCAGCCAAGTCAAAGCGGGCGAGGGCGGTGTGTCCAAGGCGCACGCCTGCGTGTCGGCTGGCAACACGGGCGCGCTCATGGCTGTGGCCCGCTACCTGCTCAAAACAGTTGAAGGCATCGACCGGCCTGCGATCGCCTCGGTGATGCCCAATCAACTGGATGGCTACACCACCGTGCTCGACCTGGGCGCCAACGTCGATTGCACCGCCGAGCACCTGCTTCAGTTCGCCGTCATGGGCTCGGCCCTGGTGGCCGCTGTCGAAGGGCGCGACAACCCCACCGTGGGCCTGCTCAACATTGGCGAGGAAGTCATCAAGGGCAGCGAAGTGATCAAACAGGCTGGTGAGTTGCTGCGCCAGGCCGATCAGCGCGGTGCCATCAACTTCTACGGCAACGTCGAAGGCAACGACATCTTCAAGGGCACGACTGACCTGGTGGTCTGCGATGGCTTTGTCGGCAACGTCGCGCTCAAGACAGCCGAGGGGTTGGCCAGCTTCATCGGGGCCACGATCAAGCAGTCCTTCACGCGCAACCTGCTGACCAAATTGGTGGCCTTGATGGCCCTGCCTGTGCTCACGCCGTTCAGGCAACGCATGGACCATCGGCGCTACAACGGCGCCGCCTTGTTAGGTTTACGCGGTTTGGTCTTCAAAAGTCACGGATCGGCCGATGCATTTGCCTTCGAGCAGGCCCTCAACCGAGCCTATGATGCTTCTCGGCACCGCTTGCTGGACCGGGTCCACGATCGCATCAGCGCGGTCATGGGCACCCTGCCCGGCGACGAGGCCGACAACCCCTTGACAACGCCAAAGGCCGCGTCACCCTTGTGAGCCTTCCGGGTCAGCCCGGGGCGGGTGGCGGGTCTGACCAAGATGACGCCATCCGCCTTGCCTGCATCTCGTGCCACCGGGGCTTCGCCTCTCCTTTATTCACGCATCGCGGGCACCGGCAGCCACTTGCCCGGTCGCCGCGTCACCAACCAGGATCTGGTTGATCAATTGGCCGCGCGGGGCATCGAGACCTCGGACGACTGGATCGTCGAGCGGACCGGCATCCGCGCGCGGCACTTCGCCGATGAGTCTGTCAGCGCCAGCGACCTGGGCGCCGTGGCGGCCCGGCATGCGCTCGAAGCGGCCCGTTGCTCGGCAGCCGACATCGATCTGATCATTTGCGCGACGTCCTCGCCCGACATGGTCTTCCCATCGACCGCCTGCCTGATCCAGCGCAAGCTGGGTGTCAGCGGTGGTGCGGCCTTCGACGTACAGGCCGTGTGCTCTGGCTTCATCCATGCCCTTGTCGTGGCCGATTCATTGATCAAAACCGGCGCGGCCCGCAAGGCCCTGGTCATCGGCGCAGAGGTGTTTTCGCGCCTGCTCGATTTCAACGACCGCGCGACCTGCGTGCTCTTTGGCGATGGCGCTGGCGCCGTGGTGCTCGAAGCGTCGAGCACGCCTGGCATCGTGGCTTCCTGCCTGCATGCCGATGGCCGCTATGCCGACATCCTCAGCGTGCCCGGCACGGTGCAGGGCGGGCAGGTCCGAGGCGATCCGACTTTGAAAATGCAAGGCCCGATGGTGTTCAAACTGGCCGTCTCGGCCCTGGACGACACCACGCGCGAAGTGCTGGGCAAGGCCGAGCGCAGCGCCGCATCCGTCGATTGGCTGATCCTGCACCAGGCCAACATCCGCATCATGCAGACGGCGGCCCGCAAGCTGGGCCTGCCCATGGAGCGTGTGCTCGTGACCGTGGACCAGCATGGCAATACCTCGGCCGCGTCGATTCCATTGGCCTTGGACACCGCTGTGCGCGATGGCCGCATCCAGCGGGGCCAGAGCCTGCTGCTGGAGGGCATGGGCGGTGGCTTCACCTGGGGTGGCGTGCTGGTCGATTTTTGATTGAAAATCCTCCCCTTTGTGATCCCCGCTGTAACAACATGACTGAATTTTCGATGGTGTTTCCTGGGCAAGGCTCCCAATCCGTGGGCATGCTCGATGCTTGGGGTGACCACCCTGCGATTCGCGAGACCCTGCTTGAGGCCTCCGAGGCCCTGAGCGAAGATGTGGCGTCCCTGATCGCCCAAGGGCCCAAGGAGCGTTTGGACCTGACCACCAACACCCAGCCGCTGATGCTGACCGCAGGTGTGGCCTGCTGGCGCGCCTGGTTGGCCGACACCGGTCTGAAGCCTGCTGTCGTGGCTGGCCATTCGCTGGGTGAATATTCAGCCCTCGTTGCCGCCGGTGCGTTGACCCTGGCTCAGGCCCTGCCGCTGGTTCGCCTGCGTGCCCAAGCCATGCAGGACGCCGTGCCCGTGGGCACGGGTGGCATGGCGGCCATTCTGGGCATGGACGCACAGGGTGTGATCGATGGCTGCGCCCAGGCGGCTGCGGCCACGGGCCAGGTGGTTGAGGCCGTGAACTTCAACGATCCCAAACAGACCGTGATCGCCGGCACCAAGGCCGGTGTCGAGAAGGCCTGCGAGTTGCTCAAAGCCGCCGGCGCCAAACGCGCTTTGCCCCTGCCGGTGTCAGCGCCTTTCCACTCCAGCTTGATGAAACCTGCAGCCGAGCGGCTCAAGGCCGCGCTGGCAGAAATCACGATGGCATCGCCATCCATCCCGGTCATCAACAACATCGATGTGGCCGTCAACGCCGATCCGCAAGCCATCCGCGATGCACTCTACCGCCAGGCCTTTGGACCGGTTCGCTGGGTCGATACCATGCTGGCCATCAAGGCGCGTGGCATCAACCGCGTGATCGAATGTGGTCCCGGCAAGGTGCTGGCCGGCATGGTCAAGCGCATTGATGCCGAGCTCGAAGGCATGCCGGTCTATGACCCTGCCACACTGGCCCAGGCCCAAGGAGCCCTCGCATGACCGATGCCACCCTTAATCCAGCACAAGGCCAGGTTGCCCTGGTCACCGGCGCCACACGTGGCATCGGCCAGGCCATCGCCCGCACCTTGGCCTCGCAAGGCTATACCGTGATCGGCACGGCCACATCTGAGTCCGGCGCCAATGCCATCAGCGAGGCCTTGTCAAATTATCCGGGCTCCAAAGGCGTGGTCTTGAACGTGACCGACGCTGCTGGCGTGGACGCGCTGATCGAGTCCACCGTCAAGGCTTTGGGCGGCGTGCATGTGCTGGTCAACAACGCCGGCATCACGCGCGACATGCTGGCCATGCGCCTTAAAGATGAAGATTGGGACGCAGTCATCGACACCAACCTCAAAGCGGTGTTCCGCCTAAGCCGTGCCGTGATGCGGACCATGATGAAACAACGCCATGGCCGCATCATCAACATCACCTCGGTGGTGGGCGCCAGCGGCAACGCCGGTCAGGCCAACTATGCGGCCGCCAAGGCTGGCGTGGCTGGCATGACACGAGCGCTGGCCCGGGAACTGGGCAGCCGCAACATCACCGTCAACTGCGTGGCGCCCGGCTTCATCGACACCGACATGACCCGGTCTTTGTCGGAGGAACAACACACCGCGCTGAAGGCTCAGATCCCGCTGGGGCGCCTCGGTCAGCCCCAGGACATTGCCGATGCTGTGGCCTTTCTGGCCTCGTCTGGCGCCGCCTATATCACTGGCACAGAATTGCATGTCAACGGCGGCATGTTCATGAATTGAGTCCCGCCACCGATTTGAACAGTTTCAAACGGTAGAATCTGCCCCTTGTTACCACCCTCCTGGAGGAGTCATGAGCGATATCGAAGCACGCGTCAAGAAGATCATTGCAGAGCAACTGGGTGTTGCCGAACCGGAAGTCACCAACGAGAAAGCCTTCGTGGCCGACCTCGGCGCAGACTCCCTCGACACCGTTGAGCTGGTGATGGCTCTCGAAGACGAGTTCGGCATCGAGATCCCCGATGAAGAAGCTGAGAAGATCACCACCGTTCAGTTGGCGATCGACTATGCCAAGGGCCACGTCAAGGCCTGATCCCGAATCTAAGCGCAAGGCCCTTCGGGGCCTTGTTTGTCTTTAACGTACCGATTTAGAGCATGACCCGTCGTCGCATCGTCGTCACCGGTCTGGGCCTTGTCACTCCCGTGGGCAACACGGTGGACGAGTCCTGGAAGAACATCACCGCAGGCATGTCCGGCATCGACACCATCACCCGGTTCGACGCATCGGCCCTGTCGGCGCGTTTCGCCGGTGAGGTCAAGGGTTTCCGCATCGAGGATTACATCCCCGCCAAGGAAGCCCGCCACATGGACACTTTCATCCATTACGGCCTGGCTGCCAGCATTCAGGCTGTCAAGGACTCAGGTTTGCCCGAAGCGGCCGACTTGGATCCCGAGAAGGCCGAGCGCTACGGTTGTCTGGTGGGTTCAGGCATCGGCGGCCTGCCCCTGATTGAGGCCACGCACCAGGAATACATCGACAAGGGCCCGCGCCGCATCTCGCCCTTTTTCGTGCCGGCCTCCATCATCAACATGATTTCGGGCCATGTCTCCATCCATTGCGGCTTCAAAGGCCCCAACCTGGGCATCGTGACGGCTTGCACAACCGGCTTGCACAGCATTGGCCTGGCCGCCCGCATGATCGAGTATGGCGATGCCGACGTGATGGTGGCTGGTGGCTCTGAAGCCACGGTCTCGCCATTGGGCATCGGCGGCTTCGCGGCTGCCCGTGCCTTGTCTACACGCAATGACGATCCTCGCACCGCTTCTCGTCCCTGGGACAAAGACCGCGACGGCTTCGTCCTGGGTGAAGGTGCTGGCGCCATGGTGCTCGAGGAATACGAGCATGCCAAGGCCCGTGGTGCGCGCATCTATGCAGAGTTGGTCGGCTTTGGCATGAGCGGCGACGCTTATCACATGACGGCACCCGACGTGGACGGCCCTAAGCGCTCCATGCAGGCGGCGCTGCGCAATGCCGGCATCAATGCCGATGAAGTGCAGTACCTCAATGCTCACGGCACCTCGACCCCGCTGGGCGATGCCAACGAAACCAATGCCATCAAGCTGGCTTTTGGCGACCATGCCAAAAAGCTGGTGGTCAACTCGACCAAGTCCATGACAGGCCACTTGCTGGGCGGGGCAGGCGGCATCGAGTCGGTGTTCACGGTGCTGGCGCTTCATCACCAGATCTCACCGCCCACGATCAACATCTTCAATCAGGATCCCGAATGTGATCTGGATTACTGCGCCAACACCGCGCGTGAGATGAAGATCGACGTGGCCGTCAAAAACAATTTTGGCTTTGGCGGCACCAATGGCTCCCTGGTGTTCAAGCGCGCCTGAAGATCAGGGCGAATCCTTCGTTCTTCCTCCTTGGCCGATGGCGGTCTGGCAAGTGAGTCGAGCCCTGGCCGGTTTATCTTTGCTGGTGGCCCTGAGTTGGTGGGCAGCCATCGCTTGGGCGGCCTGGCAAGGGCGCGCGGGTTGGTCAGGCGCGGCCATGGCCGGTGTGGTCCTGATGCTGGTGGCCATTGCACCCATTCAGGTGTTGAGGCAGCCGCGCAGTGAGCAGTCCTTGCGCCTGTGGTGGGCGCAAGACTGGCTGCGGAGTCATCCTGACGATGTCCGCTGGGGCGCGCTGGCTGGCTCGCACTGGCGTGATCATGAGGGTGGGCCAGTCACCTTGTCTGTCCTCTTCGACCTTGGGCCGGTCTTGCTGGTCAAAACCCAGGGGGTCACCACAGGCAACGCACATCACTGGTGGGTGAGGGACAGGCTGTTGACCGGCCCCTGGCGCTGGCGCCTGGTGCAGGCCGACAAGCGCCGCACATTGGTGGCATCATCACCTTCATTCTCATCTCAAAGCAGTCCCTTGTTGACACCGACGCCTCACGCTTTTCGCCTGAAAAAACACGCTGAACTGTCGGCCGTGTCGGATTTCCCATCCACGCAGGCGCTGGATGAGGCGTGTCCTTCATTCGCGCCAGGAAAGGCGTCGGCATGAGCACGCCCACCGAGACGCCCCCCAAGACGCTTCCGGTTCAGGACAGTGTGCCTGGCGTCATCCGCCCTGAGCACCTGGCTGTCGACGTGGATGCGCCTTTGGTCGCACGTGTACAACGCGGCGACCAGCGCGCGTTCGAGATGCTGGTCATCAAATACCGCCGTCGCATCGAGCGCCTGATTGCCCGCATGGTGCGTGACACCAACCTGGTCGAGGACATCGCCCAGGAAACCTTCATCCGTGCCTACAAGGCCTTGCCACAGTTCCGCGGCGACAGCGCTTTCTACACTTGGCTTTACCGCATCGCCGTCAACACCGCCAAGAAATCGCTGATGCAGCTCAAGCGCGATCCCCTGGTGTCCGAATCGTCCATGGCTGGCAGCGGCGATGAGGACGACGGCCCTTCGCGCGCCGAGAACGAATTGACCGACGGTGAAACGCCTGAGTCGCTGATGGCCAGCCAGCAAATTGCTCGCACCGTCAACCAGGCCATCGAAGCACTGTCCGAGGACTTGCGTCAGGCGATCACCCTGCGCGAAATCGAAGGCATGAGCTACGAGGACATCGCTGAACTGATGCAATGCCCCATCGGCACGGTGCGTTCACGGATTTTCAGGGCTCGTGAAGCCATCGCCCTGAGGCTCAAGCCCTTGCTGGACACACGAGACGGCCATCGTTGGTGATTTTTTGTAACTGTAGGCTGAACTTTTTGGCCGTTTCGGTGTCATGACAGGGAGAACATTTTTGTCGGTGCCTTTGCGGCCCCTGAAACGAGGTGAGTCATGAGCAGCGATCACATGGAAGACAAAGCAGCGTCCTTTGAAGCGTTGTCCGCGCTGGCCGACGGTGAGTCCACAGAGCGCGATGTCGCGCGTGCGTGCCAGGCTTGGCGTGAGAGCGACGATGCGCGTGGCCGTTGGCAGACCTACCACCTGATTGGTGATGCCATGCGGTCCGATGGGCTGGCGGCAACCCACTCCAGCGATGCAAATTTCCTGGCCGGCCTGCGTGATCGCTTGGCGCAAGAGCCTGTGGTGCTCGCGCCTGCGCCTTTGGCGACCAAGACGCCAACGCGCCACACCGAACCGCTGCCAGGGGCCCTGGACGGGCAGGTGGCTCGTCAACGCCGCTGGGCTGGTCCTTTGTCGGTGGCGGCAGGTTTTGTCCTGGTGGTCGGTGGCGTGATCAATGTGATCAACCAGGGCGGGGTGATGCCTGGTGCGTCGACGCCTGGTTCGGTGGCTGCGCTGGCGCAAAGCAGCAATGTACAAGGCCAAGGTGTCAATGCTTTGACGCAGGCTTCCTGGTCCGTGCCCGATGCGCCCTTGCCGCCTGGCGTGAGCAGCATCCTGCGTTCTGGCTTGTCAGCCGATGGGGTCACCGTCGGACAACGTGTGGCTTCGGCTCGCCCAACGTTCACGCAAAACGGTCGGGTCGAAGCCGATGGGCACACCGGCTACCTGATCTTTGTCCGTGATGACCAGCTGGATCAACTGTTGGCCGCCCAACGCTCACAACAGCCTGAGAGCCGTTCGCTGGTGTCATCGTCCACCCCGTCGTCAGACATGATCAGAACCGTGTCCTTCGATGCCTCGCGCCCCTGATCATTCTCTTTACCTGCGTTAACGCATTGGCCCAGTTCGGGCGGTGAACTGTCAGCCTACCGACTGGATCAAACGTTGAGCATTCATTCCAACGCTTGAGGTTCACTCCATGTCCTTGTCGGTCCCTTCTGCCATTTTAAAACCTGGCGTGATTCGCCGCACCTTGTTGGTGGGCACGGTCGTCAGCACTGTGGCGCTGGTGCTCAACTCCAGCCTGATCCCCCATTCTTCGAATGCCCAGCAACCGGCTGCCCAGCCGCCACTGCAGGCACTGGCGCAATCGTCCCAGACGCCGCCACCCTTGATGGTGCGCGGCTTGCCTGATTTCACGGAGCTGGCCGAGCACGTGGGCCCGTCCGTCGTGAACATCCGCACCACCCAACGCATCCAGGCCGAGGCCGAAGCGGGCGAGGGCGGCGAGATGGACGAGCAAATGCAGGAGTTCTTCCGCAAGTTCTTCGGCGGTCCTCCGCCCGGCATGCAGACCCCTCGCAAGAGCACACCCAAAAGCGGCAAGCAACAGCCCCAAGCGCCCAGTGAAGAACGCACCCGTGGTGTGGGCTCGGGCTTCATCGTCACCAACGATGGCTTCGTGATGACCAACGCCCACGTGGTCGAAGGCGCCGATGAAGTCTACGTGACCTTGACCGACAAGCGCGAGTTCAAGGCCAAGGTGGTGGGTGTAGACAAGCGCACCGATGTGGCCGTGGTCAAGATCGATGCGAACAACCTGCCGGCCGTGCGCATTGGCGAGGTCAGCAAGCTCAAGGTGGGCGAGTGGGTCATGGCGATTGGCTCGCCCTTCGGCCTGGAGAACACCGTGACCGCCGGCATCGTCAGCGCCAAGGCACGTGACACGGGCGAGGAAATACGCTTCATCCAGACCGACGTGGCCGTCAACCCCGGCAACTCCGGCGGCCCGCTGATCAACATGCGCGGTGAGGTCGTGGGCATCAACTCCCAGATCCTCAGTCGCTCGGGCGGCTTCATCGGCATCTCCTTCTCCATCCCCATCGATGACGCCATGAAGGTGGCTGATCAGTTGCGCTCAGGTGGCCGGGTGATCCGTGGTCGCATCGGCGTGCAGATCGAGCCGGTGACCAAGGAGGTGGCTGAATCGCTCGGTCTGGGCAAGCCGGCAGGGGCCGTTGTGCGCATGGTCGAGCCCGGGGGCCCGGCCGACAAGGCTGGCGTTGAAGCCGGCGACATCATCACCAAGTTCGATGGTCAGGTGGTTGATCGGGCAGGTGATCTGCCACGTCTGGTGGGCAACACCAAGCCTGGCAACCGTTCGGTGCTCCAGGTGTTCCGCCGTGGCAGCTACAAGGACCTGCAGGTGGGCGTGGTGCAACTGGAGGCCGACAAGCCTGCCTCGCCGGCCGTGGCGCCCAGCCCAAAAGCTGAAGCCAAGCTGGCGGCCTCCGTCTTGGGTTTGAGCCTGTCTGACCTGAGCACTGAGAAGAAGCGCGAGCTCAAAATCAACGCGGGTGTGCTCGTGCAGGACGTGGATGGCCCCTCTGAGCGAGCAGGCTTGAAGGAAGGCGATGTGATTTTGTCTGTGGCCAATGTGCAGATCGCCGATGTCAAGCAGTTCGAAGCTGTCCTGGCCAAGGTCGACCGCAAGAAGCCTGTGAGCGTGCTGGTGCGCCGTGGCGATTGGGCGCAATACGCCGTGATCCGCCCCAACAACTGAAAATGGGCCGGCGGCCCACGCCGAGATCCAGGCCAGGGTGTCCATTGGGGCATCCTGGCTTTTTGTTGGACGAAATACCACGGGTTCTAGGGGGTGGGTTTGAGGGGCGTTTTGGGCTGGCCGAACTGTTGATAACTGGGCTTTGTTGGCTGGGCCGATCAAGAATCAGCTCCGAGTGTCGTTACAATCGCTCCCCAACGTGCATCTCAGCCAAAATTACCCACAGGGTCCTGTTGATAAGCTGTTGATAACGTATCTTTGACGGCCCTTCGGGGGTCACCGCCCGCCCGCTTGAGTGACTTGCTTTTGGAAGCTTTTCGCTACAATGGGGGCCCAACAAGCAGTTGCCATACGTTTTTGTTGGAAGGCGCGTCAAACCTTTGGACGTGCCTTTTTTTTATGAACCACATTCGTAATTTCTCCATCATTGCCCACATCGACCACGGCAAATCGACCCTGGCCGACCGCCTCATTCAACGTTGTGGAGGCCTGAGCGATCGGGAGATGGAAGCCCAGGTGCTGGACTCGATGGACATCGAGCGAGAGCGCGGCATCACCATCAAGGCGCAGACCGCCGCGCTGACCTACAAGGCCAAGGATGGACAGGTCTACAACCTCAACCTGATCGACACGCCCGGCCATGTGGACTTCTCATATGAAGTCAGCCGCTCGCTGTCGGCCTGTGAGGGTGCCTTGCTGGTGGTCGATGCCAGCCAAGGCGTCGAGGCTCAGACTGTCGCCAATTGCTACACCGCGCTCGACCTGGGCGTGACCGTGGTGTCCGTGCTCAACAAAATGGACTTGCCGCAGTCCGACCCAGAACGCGCCAAGGCCGAGATCGAAGACGTGATCGGCATCGACGCGTCCGATGGCATCCCCTGCTCGGCCAAGACCGGCATGGGCATCGACGACATCCTGGAGGCCGTGGTGGCCCGCATGCCGCCGCCCCAAGGCGATCCCGATGGCCCGCTGCGCGCCATGATCATCGACTCGTGGTTCGATAACTACGTGGGCGTGGTCATGTTGGTGCGCGTGGTCGATGGCCAGCTCCGCAAGGGCGAGCGCATTCGCATGATGGCCAGCAATGCCGTCTACCCAGCCGAGCACTTGGGCGTGTTCGCGCCCAAATCGGTTGACCGCGAAGCGCTCAAGGCGGGCGAGGTGGGCTTCATCATCGCCGGCATAAAGGAACTTCAAGCGGCCAAGGTGGGCGATACCGTCACCTTGGAAAAGAAGCTGCCGAACAACGCCGGTCCGGCCGAAACCGCTTTGCCTGGCTTCAAGGAAATCCAGCCGCAAGTGTTCGCAGGCCTGTACCCGACCGAGGCCAGCGAGTATGACCAGCTGCGTGATGCGCTGGAAAAGCTCAAACTCAATGACTCCTCGCTGCGCTACGAGCCCGAGGTGTCGCAGGCGTTGGGCTTCGGCTTTCGATGCGGCTTCCTGGGTTTGCTGCACATGGAGATCGTGCAGGAGCGGCTGGAGCGCGAGTTCGATCAGGACCTGATCACGACTGCGCCCAGTGTGGTCTACCAGGTGGAGCTCAACGGCGGTGAAATCATCGAGGTGGAGAACCCTTCGAAGATGCCCGAGGTGGCGCGCATCAACGAGATCCGCGAGCCCATCGTGACCGTGCACCTGTACATGCCGCAGGACTACGTTGGCCCGGTGATGACGCTGGCCAACCAGAAGCGCGGCATGCAGCTGAACATGGCCTACCACGGCCGACAGGTCATGCTGACCTACGACATGCCGCTGGCCGAGATCGTGCTGGACTTCTTCGACAAACTCAAATCGGTGTCACGCGGTTATGCGTCCATGGACTACGAGTTCAAGGAGTACCGCGCCTCCGACGTGGTCAAGGTCGACATCCTGATCAACGGCGACCGGGTCGATGCCTTGTCCATCATCGTGCACCGCGTGCAGAGCGCCTACCGCGGTCGCGGTGTGGCGGCCAAGATGCGCGAACACATCCCGCGTCAGATGTACGACGTGGCGATTCAGGCGGCCATTGGCGGCAACATCATTGCGCGTGAGAACATCAAGGCCTTGCGCAAGAACGTGCTGGCAAAATGCTACGGTGGTGACATCACCCGCAAGAAGAAGCTGCTCGAAAAACAAAAGGCCGGTAAAAAGCGGATGAAGCAGATCGGTGCCGTCGAGGTGCCGCAAGAAGCCTTCCTGGCCATCCTACAAGTGGAAGATTGATGAGTTTGATCACTGGTGTGTTGTACGCGGCCCTGATCGCGTACCTGGGTGGCTGGTACATGGGCCAGTGGCAAGGCAACTTCGCCTTGCTGCTGCTGGTGCTGACCGTGGTGACGTTTGTCTACTGGCTGGCCGAGCGCTACAAGTTCAAGCCCGAACGCGAGGCTGCCGCAGCCACGCTGACCCAACAGGACCACGCGCGCCGTGCCCAATTGGCCTCGCAAGGCATTGCCCAGGTTGATGGCAATGTCGAGTCGGCCAAGGCCAAGCTGCTGGCACAGCCCTGGTGGCTGGATTGGACAGCCGGTCTGTTCCCGGTGATCTGCGCGGTGTTCTTCATGCGCTCCTTCTTGTTCGAGCCCTTCAAGATTCCTTCAGGCTCGATGATCCCGACACTGCTGGTGGGCGACCTGATCCTGGTCAACAAATTTCACTACGGCATCCGCCTGCCTGTGGCCAATGCCAAGCTCATCCCCAATCATTCGCCCGAGCGTGGTGATGTCGTGGTGTTCCGCTATCCCGTGAACCCCAGCATCGACTACATCAAGCGCGTGGTGGGCGTGCCCGGCGATGAGGTGGCCTACATCAACAAGCGCCTGACCATCAACGGCAAACCGGTCGAGATGACGCCCTTGAAAGAGTTCTACGACGAAGACAGCATGCGCTATGCCGAGCAGTATTCGGAAAAGCTGGGTCCGGTCGCCCACCGGCTGCTGATCGACAAAGAGCGTCCGCCCTACATCCCTGAGCCCGCCATCGAGCAGTTCAAGTTCCGCGACCAGTGCCGCTACAGTGGCGAAGGCGTCGTGTGCAAGGTGCCCGCAGGCCACTTCTTTGCCATGGGTGACAACCGCGACAACTCTCAGGATTCGCGCTACTGGGGTTTCGTGCCTGACGAGAACATCGTGGGCAAGGCCTTCATGGTCTGGATGAATTTCGGCAACATCAAGCGCGTTGGTTTCTTCCACTGATCGGGAGTCAAAATGAATCGCGTCAATCGTGCTGGTCGGCCAGCCTCGCAAAAAGGCGTCTCTCTGTTGGGGCTGCTGTTCTGGGCCGTGATCGTGGGCTCGTTTGCCATCTTGATGGCCAAGCTGGTGCCAGTGTTCAACGAATACCGCACCATCCAGGGCATCGTGAACCAGATGGCCAGCAGCGGCGGCTCTTCCGTGCCTGAGATCCGCGCCAGCTTCGACAGGTTCAAGGTGACCCAATATGGCGTCGAGTCCATTTCTGCCAAGGACCTGGAGATCACCAAAGAAGATGACAAAGTCGTGGTGCGTTTTGCCTATGACAAGGAAGTCGAACTGGTCTCGCCGGTCTTCTTGCTGATCAAGTTCGAAGGCCGTTCACGGTGAGCATGCTGGAGAGGGCCGCCTTGTCGGGCCCATGTCGATGAGTTATCAACATCCGCTGGATGCCCTGCAGCAGCGACTGGGCTACCAGTTTGGTGATGGCCAGCTCTTGCTGCGGGCCATGACGCATAAAAGCTTTGGCATCGAACAGAACGAGCGCCTGGAGTTCCTGGGCGATTCGGTGCTGAACCTGGCAGTCTCCGACCTGCTTTACAAGCATTTCGACCGCCACGATGAAGGTGACCTGACCCGTGTGCGGGCCCACTTGGTGCGACAGGACACGCTGCACCAATTGGCCTTGAGACTGAGCCTGCCCGAGGTGATCCGCCTGAGCGATGGCGAGGCCAAGGGTGGTGGTGCCCAACGCCCCTCCATCTTGGCCGATGCGCTGGAGGCCATCATCGGCGCGGTTTACCTCGACGGCGGTTTCGCCCAGGCGCATGCGCTGGTCCATCGCCTGTTCGAGCCCCTGGTGGGGCAAACCACTTCCGAGGTCTGGCGCAAAGACGCCAAGACCGCCTTGCAGGAATGGCTGCAAGGGCGCAAACTGCCTCTGCCCAATTACCGCATCGAAGCCACTCGTGGCAAGGCCCACGAGCAGGTCTTCGTGGTGGTGTGCGAAGTTGCCTCGCAAGGCTGGGCCGTTCGTGGCGAGGGCGCATCACGCCGCATGGCCGAACAGATCGCCGCCCAGCGTGCCCTTGACCGCCTTCTGGCAGACGCTCCGCCTTCTGCCGCTTCTTGATTGATTTGATTCATCGCTATTTTCATGCCCCACATTGACGACGCCTCCCACGATCCCGCAGACGACGAATTGCCCGAAGGGCATGAAGACGATGCGCTGGACGCCGATGATGAAGATCATGATGCCGAGGGCGCACCAGACCTGAACGCCATGCTGGCCACCCTGGCCCTGGCCAAAAAAGGGCAGGGCGGTGGGGGCGTGGACGCGTCGAATCAGCGTTGCGGCCTGATCGCCATCGTGGGGCGCCCCAATGTGGGCAAATCGACCCTTGTCAACTCGCTGGTCGGCCAGAAGGTGTCCATCACCTCCAAGAAGGCCCAGACCACGCGTCACCGCATCACGGGCATCCGCACCGATGGCGACACGCAGTTCGTTTTCGTGGACACGCCGGGTTTTCAGACGCGGCACGTGGCGCGCGGCACGGCGGCGCTCAACCGCAACCTCAACAAGACGGTGCAAGCCACCCTGTCCGATGTGGACGTGGTGCTGTTCCTGGTCGAGGCAGGCAAGTTCTCAATGGACGATGCCAAGGTGCTGTCCCTGATGCCCAAGGACAAGCCGGTCTTTTTGATCGCCAACAAGCTCGACACCATCGTGCGCCGCAGCGACCTGCTGCCCTGGCTGCAGAAAATGCAGGAGCGCCATGCCTTTGCCGAGTTCGTGCCCTTGTCGGCCCAGAAGTTGGACGATGTCAAGCGCCTGGCCGACATCGTGCGCCCCTATCTGCCTCAGCAGCCCTGGTGGTACGACGAAGACGCGCTCACCGACCGCACCGACCGTTTCCTGGCCAGCGAAATCATCCGCGAAAAGCTGTTCCGCCTGACGGGCGACGAGTTGCCCTACACCTCCACCGTGGTGATCGACACTTACACCGAAGAGCCGGCCACCAATCCTGGCAGCCAGCCTCTGGTTAAGGTGGCGGCCTCCATCATCGTGGAACGTGATTCGCACAAGGGCATGATCATCGGCGACCAGGGCGAGCGCCTCAAGCGCATCGGCACCGAGGCCCGCATGGAACTGGAGCGCCTGCTCGATACCCGCGTTTTCGTGGAGATCTGGGTGAAGGTGCGCTCAGGCTGGGCCGACGACGACACCCGCTTGCGCACCTACGGCTACGAGTGAGGCAGGCTTGGCGGCGGCTCCCAGGCGCTCGTCATCGCGCGCGGCGACACCAGCCTATGTGCTGCACAGCCATGACTGGAGCGAGTCCAGCCTGATCCTGGATTTGTTCACGCGCGACCATGGTCGCGTGGTGGCCGTGGCCAAGGGCGCCAAACGGCCTTATTCGCAATTGCGCAGCGTGCTGCTGCCCTTTCAATGCATCGATGTGGTCTTCGGCGCCAAGCAGAGTGCTGAGGCCGAAGTCTGGCTGTTGCGGCAAGCCGAGTGGAGCGGCGGTCAGGCCTGGCCGGGCGGAGCTGCCTTTTTGCCGGGTTTTTATGCCAATGAGCTGCTCATGCGCCTGCTGCCAAGGCTCGATGCCTTGCCCAGGTTGTGGGATGCCTACGCGGCCCTGCTGCCGGCCTTGACGCAGGCCGGTGCGGTGCATGCGGCCCTGCGTGCTTTCGAGTTGATGGTACTGCGCCAGCTGGGCCACCTGCCCGAATTGTCGGTCCACAGCGCCACGGTTCAACCCCTGGTCGACGATGAGCTTTACACGCTGCACCCTGAGCTTGGCGTGACGGAAGCCGATCATGCCGATCCCGCCTTGCCCGGTGCCTTGATGCGCCAGATCGAAGCTGCGCTCAGCCCGGCCTTTGCCGGCGAGCGCAGCTTGGGCCTGCCTGCGCCATTGCTGCAGGCCTGCCTCCAATCTTCATCCGAGTTGCGCAACCTGTTGCGTGCCGTCCTTCACTATCATGTGGGGCCACAGCCGCTTCGCACACGCCAGCTGATGCTGGATTTGACACAAACGCCATGAGCCTGTCTCCTCTTCACTGGACCCACGCCCCCGGCGCCTTGCTGGGCGTCAACATCGACCATGTCGCCACGGTGCGCAATGCCCGTGGCGGCCTTTATCCCGATCCTGTAGCCCTGGCCCAGGTGGCCGTGGAGGCCGGTGCCGATATCATCACCTTCCACTTGCGCGAAGACCGTCGCCACATCCGCGACGACGATGTGGCCCGCATGAAGGCGCAGATCAAGGCGCCTTTGAACTTCGAGGCGGCCGTCACGGACGAGATGATCGGGCTCATCGAGCGCATCCGGCCCGAGCATGTCTGTCTGGTGCCCGAGCGCCGCCAGGAGGTGACCACCGAGGGGGGGCTGGATGTGCGCGGGCAGTTCCACCGCGTCAAGGATGCCTGCGCGCGACTGGCCGCCTCGGGCAGCCGCGTCTCGCTGTTCATCGGGGCTGACCTGGACCAGATCGACGCGAGTGCGCAAGCTGGCGCCCCCTGCATCGAGTTGCACACGGGCGCTTTGGCCAATGCCTGGTGGGCACAGGACGACGTAGGTGTCCAGCATGAACTCGATCGCCTCAAGCGAGGTATTGCCCATGCCCGAAGCCTGGGCCTGGAGACCCACGCGGGACACGGCCTGGCCTTGAGCGACACCGGCCCCACCATGCCATGGATGCCGCCAGCTGAACGCACCAGCAGCACGGCCATCGTGGCGGCCTTGCCTGATTTGACCGAGCTGCACATCGGCCATGCCCTCATCGGCCACGCTTTGATGGTGGGCCTGCGCCAAGCCATTGCCGATTTCAAAGCGGAGATCGTGCGGAGCCGTCAGCCATGATCGTCGGCATCGGCACCGATCTGTGCGATATCCGCCGTATCCAGGCCGTGCTGGACCGCAAGGGCCTTCGCTTTGCTCAGAAGGTGCTGGGGCCTGCCGAACTCAAGGTGTTCGAACAGCGGCGGGCTCGCGTGCCTGCGCGTGGCCTGAGTTATTTGGCCACGCGCTTTGCTGCCAAAGAAGCGTTTTCCAAAGCCATCGGCCTGGGCATGCATTGGCCCATGACGTGGCGGCACTGCGAAACCCTCAATGCGCCCAGTGGCCGCCCAGAGATCGTGCTGAATGGCGAGCTGGCCGTCTGGTTTCATGCCAAAGGCTGGCAGGCACACGTCACCATCACCGATGAAGTGGACCATGCCGTGGCCTTTGTCGTCGTCGAAAAACTCGATGGCCTGGCTTGACAGGCTGACCTTGTGGTCGCTGCCGACGAATCTTCTCCACCACTCATTCATCCCCTGAAAGCCACCATGGCCAAGACTTCCCGCCAACGCGATGCGATCACGTCGCACCAGAGCCTGTCCATCGAACACGCCCCCGTCGTCTTGGACATTGAAGGCCTGAGCCTCAACGACGATGACCGCCGCCGCCTACGCCACCCACTCACAGGCGGCCTGATCCTGTTCGGGCGCAACTGGCAAAGCCGGGCGCAGGTCACGGCCCTGTGCGCCGAGATCAAGTCCATCCGCCCCGACCTGCTGATCTGCGTGGACCATGAAGGCGGGCGCGTGCAGCGTTTCCGCACCGATGGCTTCACCCACCTGCCACCCATGCGCGCCCTGGGCGAGATGTGGATGAACGATGGCAAGCAGCCTGAGGGCCACGGCGCCATGGCGGCGATGGACGCGGCCAGCGCCTGTGGCTATGTGTTGGCCTCGGAGTTGCGCTCCTGTGGCGTCGACCTCAGTTTCACGCCGGTGCTGGACCTCGATTGGGGCGAGAGCTCGGTGATCGGTGACCGTGCCTTTCACCGCGACGCGCGCGTGGCCACCACCCTGGCCCGCGCCGTGATGCAAGGCCTGCTGCATGCCGGCATGGCCAACTGCGGCAAGCACTTCCCTGGCCATGGCTACGTGAAGGCCGACTCGCACGTGGCCGTGCCGGTGGACAAGCGCAGCCTCAAAGCCATCCTGGCCGATGACGCCAAGCCTTACGAGTGGCTGAGCACGGTGCTGACCAGCGTGATGCCGGCCCACGTCATCTACCCCAAGGTCGACAGCCAGCCGGCGGGCTTTTCCAGCCGTTGGCTGCAAGACATCCTGCGTGTCAGGATGGGTTTTACAGGCGCCATCTTCAGCGATGACCTGAGCATGGAAGGCGCCAGCGTGGCAGGCAGCTACACCCAGGGGGCGGTCGCCGCGCTCAATGCCGGTTGCGACTTGGTCCTGCTGTGCAACCAGTCGCTCAATGGCGGGCGGGCCGTCGATGAATTGCTGGATGGCTTACAAGCCGGATTGAAGACGCTGCAATGGCAGGCCAGCCCCGACAGCGAAGCGCGTCGGCTGGATTTGCTTCCTCAGCAGGCGCCGCTGGCCTGGGATGACCTGATGCTGCACGCACCCTATTCACAGGCGCTGGAGCGTTTGCCCAGGGGATGATCGCGCTCAGGCCGCTTTCTCAAACGGTTGGGGTGGATGGCCCATGTTCATGTCTTGTCCGTCCAACCGCACCAGCGCAGGACGGTTTCCCCCTTGATGAACTGGGCGCCGACTGATGCGTTGAATCCACCGCTGCGGCGCATGCCAATCGATGAAATGTTCGGCATCAGGCCCTGCTTGAACGATCGACTTGGCCAGCCGCATGAACGCCAAGCCCAAGCTCACGCCCGCCAGCAACATCATGAGGAAGCCCAGGAGGCCTTGCTCCAGGTTAGGCAGGCTGTTGGCCTGAAAGGTTGGCAGGTGCTCGTAGATGGTCCAGGGTTGGCGGCCCATCTCTGCGACGCCCCAGCCACTGATGATGGCCAGCCAGGGCAAGGGGGCGATCCACGGGAGCATCTTCAGCCAGTTCAGGTGCTGGCCGCGCGCCAGCGATTCACGTTTGACAAAAACGCCCAAGCACACCAACAGGCACAGCATCCCTGAGCCCACCATGAGTCGGAACGCGATGAACACGGCCGTGACTGGTGGTCTGGCCGCCCGTGCCACCTGAGTGATCTGCGCCTGCTGACTCATGCTGTCCCAGATTGGGCCCATGCGCATGGCCACAGATTCGCGCAGCTTGAGCCAGGCACGCTGCTCATCATGTTCAGGCAATTGGAGCGACTCATCCAGCCCTGGCACGCGCCCCCGCATTGGCGGCTGTTGCAAGGCCTGCATGACGGCTTCTTGATGCGACGGCCACAGCTGCCGCAACGTGCGTTCGGTCTGGCTGGTCAGGTCGACGATCCCGGGTGGTGAGGACATGTCATCGGTCTGTAGGAAACTCATCAGATAAGGGATGGCGAGCTCCTGACGATTGAGGTCGTGCGCCTCATCGGGCCAGGCCCACAGGACCAGTGATGCTGGGTGGGACTCAGCTTTCCAGTGCCCTTCAAAAGCCGCGAACTTCATGGGCTGGACTTTGCCCACACCTGCCGCGCTCATGTGCCCACTCCACAGCACACACACCACGGCGCCCATCCCCACCCAGGCAGCCACCTTGAAAGACGACTGGGAAGCGGCCAGGTGCTTGCGCTGGATGATGTAGTGACTGCTGATGGCCAGTAGGCAAAAGGCACCGCTGAGCAGCGCAGCCGACAGCGTGTGAAAACCCTTGTGCAACGTGGTACCGCTCAGGAGCAATGGCCAGGCCGATGACAACTGCCAGGCGCCCGATTCGTAAGGCACGCTGCGTGGATTCTGCATCCATGCATTGATGGACAAAATGGTCAAGGACTGAAGCCACATGAGCATCAGCAACAACCAACCCAGCACCATGGTTGCCCAAGCCGGCAGCCATGCCCGACCGGCCATGACCAACAGGACGCACCCCATCATGAGCGGCGCGATCCAGCCTTCGATGGCAAAGATTTCCTTGAACACAGGGGCCGCCGTGTGAAGGTAGTGATCCCAAATTTCGGTGAGTTGCCACCGCAAGGGGTAGCCGGTGATCAGGCCGGTGATCCATGTGAGCAAGAACAAACGGCCCCAGAAGCGAGCGGCATGGTGGGGCGCTTCACGCCCCGTCACCACGTGCAAGGTCTGAAGGACATTCATGCACAGCAACAGGCCAAGAGACAGCGGCACGAACAGGAAATGGAAGCTGGCGCTTAAACCAAACTGCAGGCGCATCAGGTGATGGAGAAACTCGGCTGGGGGCATGACCTTGGATGTCGTGGAAACGGTGAGCTGCCCTGATCGATATTTCTTGTGGTGTTTAACGACCTTCGTTTTCTGGCGTATTGTGTTAGTGACCCGTCTGCCTGGGACCCCGTGAAAACCCAGGAAGATTTTGTGTTGCTGTCCTGACACTTCACCGTTCGATGGACGAAAAAAAGCCCCGCCAGGGCGGGGCTTTCAAGCGCAGGAGAAAACCGCTCAGGCAGCGTTTTCGAAAGGCAGCTTGATCTGGTTGAGGTCCTTGCGGGTCTCGACCAAGACCAGCGGGCCTTCGTCCACGATCTGCGCAGGCTTGCGCTCACGCGGCACGTGCACGGGCTTGGGTTCGGCGGCGATGGCTTCCTGTACAGCGCGGATTTTGTCAGCGTCGGAGTTCACCCACTCCAGGCCTGCGCCCTGAGCGATGCCGCTGAGTTGGTCCATGGGGAGCACAAAGGCTTCCGCCTTGGGTGCTGGAGCCGATGCAGTAACTGCCGGAGCAGCTTCAACAGCCACCACAGGGGCAGGCGCTGATGCGGCCACCACGGGCGCGGGCGACGGTGCAGCGATGCTCACGACAGGCGCGGCTTCTGCCACGGGCACGGCGGCGGGCGCTTCAGGTGCCAGGGCGAAAGGCCCGGTGCCTGCATCGACCGATGGCAAGGTCATGGACAGACTGCCTGCGGTGTCACCGATGGACTCTGCCGAGGTGCCAGTCGTCTCTGCCACGGCCGAACCTGCGTCCTCGTCACGGCGCTCACGACGACCACGGTCACGACCACCACGGCGGCGGCGGCCGGCATCGTCCGAGGCGTCCTGGCCTTCAGCGGCAGGAGCCTGGCCTTCGCCGGATGCCTCACCAGCTTGGGCAGAGGCCTCTTCACCCGATGGCGTGTCAACGCCATTGGCTTCGGCTTCACCACCACGGCCGCGACCACCACGACGACGGCGGCGAGCGCCTTCGCGGGCCTCGTTTTGCACGTCATCACCGACGGTATCACCTGTGGCTTGTGCATCGGCAGCCAGCGAACGCGCTTCGGCCAAGTCATTGCTCAGATCGGTCGCCTCGTTGCCGCTGGCTGCTTCACGCGGACTGCGTTCGCCACGGCGGCGGCGGCCATCGCCACGTTGGCCGTCACGGCCGCCTTCAGCACTGGCTGGCGTGGCGACGGCCACGGTCAGGCCGGCGGCTTCTGGCTTGTCGTCACGCTGGTTGCGGCGGCCACGGCCACCCCGTTCTTCGCGGACTTCACCTTCGGCCAAGGGGCGCTCGGCGCGTTCTGGACGCTCCGTGCGATCACCACCGCGGCCACGGCCACCGCGGCCTTCGGCGCGTTCGCTGTTGCCATTGCCGCCACGACCTTCCGGACGATCACCACGGCCTTCGCCGCGCTCGCCACCACGCTCACCACGGCGTTGGCCATCGCGACGGCCACGGCCTTCGCCCTTGCCATCACGTGATTCGCGGCCAGCCGGTGCAGCAGGCGCTGGCGCTGGGGCCACCACGGGGGGGGGTGTGAAGCTTTCAGGGGCGCCGAACAGGCGCTTGAGCCAGCCGAAGAAGCCGCCGGAGGCCGCTGCAGCAGGGGTCGCCACATGCGGTGCCGCGGCCACAGGTGCGGCAGCCACTACCGGTGCCGGTTCCGGCTTGGGCGGTGCCACGGGCGCTGGCTGATCGGGCAACACGCCCTTGATCACCGGCTCCTGCTTGGGCTTGACGTTCTTTTCGCGGCGGGTGATGCCGACATCTTCTTCCACCTCTTCAACCATGGTGTAGCTGGCCTGGATGTTTTCCAGGCGAGGGTCGTCATGGCGCAGGCGCTCGAGCTTGTAGTTGGGCGTCTCGAGGTGGCGATTGGGCACCAGCAACACGGTCACGCGCTGCTTGAGCTCGATCTTGGTGATCTCGGTGCGCTTTTCGTTGAGCAGGAAGGAGGTCACTTCCACCGGCACTTGAACGTGCACGGCGGCCGTGTTGTCCTTCATGGACTCTTCCTGGATGATGCGCAGGATCTGCAGCGCCGAGGATTCGGTGTCGCGGATGTGGCCCGTGCCGTTGCAACGCGGGCAGGTGATGTGCGAGCCTTCGGACAGGGCAGGGCGCAGACGCTGGCGAGACATCTCCAGCAAGCCAAACTTGCTGATGGTGCTGAACTGCACGCGGGCACGGTCAAAACGCAGGGCGTCACGCAGACGCTGCTCGACCTCGCGGCGGTTCTTGGACTCTTCCATGTCGATGAAGTCGACCACGATCAGGCCGCCCAGGTCGCGCAAGCGCATCTGGCGGGCCACTTCGTCGGCGGCTTCAAGGTTGGTGCGGGTGGCGGTTTCTTCGATGTCGCTGCCACGGGTGGCGCGTGCCGAGTTCACGTCCACCGAAACCAGGGCTTCGGTGTGGTCGATCACGATGGCGCCGCCCGAAGGCAGGTTCACCGTGCGGCTGAAGGCGGTCTCGATCTGGTGCTCGATCTGGAAGCGGGCGAACAGCGCGGCATCGTCACGGTACCGCTTGACGCGGTTGGCCGTGTCGGGCATGACGTGCAGCATGAACTGCTTGGCCTGCTCGTAGATGTCGTCCGTGTCGATCAGGATCTCGCCGATGTCGGCGGTGAAGTAATCGCGGATGGCGCGGATCACCAGCGACGATTCCTGATAAATCAGGAA
>CANBUA010000019.1 GCA_947372535.1 Burkholderiales bacterium | reverse complement strand
TACCCTGAGCCGGCGTGGCGCGGCACCTTGATCACAGATCAGTACGCCGGCTACAACGCCGTGCTGGACGCCAAGGTCTATCCGCAGCGCCGCTCGGCACTGTGCGCCGCGCATGCCCGGCGTTACTTCGAGGAACTCAGCCGCGGGGGCTGCAGTGCCAGCGCAGTCGCCAGCGAGGCCATGCATCGCTGGGCGCGGATCTACCGAGCTGAAGCCACCTTCGCCGAGATGGATCACGACGGCCGCCGACGCGCCAGGCAGCAGTTGAGCAAGCCGCTGTGGGACGAGTTCGAGGTGTGGCTGAGGCTGCAGCGAGCGCAGGTGCCCGATGGCAGCAAGATCGCCCAGGCGATTGACTACAGCCTGAATGCCTGGAAGGCGCTGACGCGGCACCTGGATGACGGCGCCGTGGCCATCGACAACAACCTCATCGAGCGGCAGATCAAGCCATGGAAGCTGGGCGCCAAGAACTGGCTGTTCGTGGGCAGCGAGTTGGCAGGCCAGCGCGCAGCGGTGGTGATGAGCCTGGTGCAGTCGGCCAAGCTCAACGGCCTGGATCCGTGGGCCTACCTGCGCGACGTGCTGGCACGCATCCACTCGCATCCCAGCCACCGGCTCGATGAACTGCTGCCGCATCGCTGGCGGCCGGCCTGACGCGTATGGGATACATCACGCAGGATGTGCTCGTCCAGGCGGCCATCGACGTCAACGGCATGGGCCCACCGCAGAAGGTGGCCCTGGCCGATGAAATCTTCGCTCAGCAGCCTAACTTGCTGGCCTCTATCCTGGTGCTGCACAGCATGGGCGTAGACATGCTGACCCTGGAAGTGCCGCTGCACATCTTGTTCGTGACCTTCCAGGCCATGAAGCACAGCGGCCATGTGTGGCCCATCGTCTCAGAGGACGTGCAGGACCGGTGCCTGCAGCGCTTGACCGCCCGCGCGCGCTTCAACGATGGATTGCCCAAGGATCTGGCCGACCAGATGGTCCACCAGTTTTGCGACGAGCATCAAGAGCGCTACCTGCTTGCATTCGTCTACGGCCACCTTGGCGACCACGACCTGATGCAGGTGCGCACCGAAGCCGAGAAGTACCTGATGATGGCCGCACTCAACCTCGTGGAGTGCCTCGCCGACGTGGGGGCCAGGGCGGCGGCGTGATCATCACGAGATCGTGAGCAGGTCAAGGTGGGACGACTGGACGCTCACAACTGACGGGCTCGACCCGGCCATGAGCGGACCTCCGGTAGTGGCAGCTTCTGTGTCTCATGACTCAGACTAGGAAATCTGGGGCAATTCAACCTCGATTAAAGATGGGGTCGCCGGACGCTTAAGACACTGCACCAGGACAAGACCTTGAGTGCGTTCATGGACGGAGACAGGCTTGGGATTAAGATCGGGAGCAGTTAGAGATTGGTGCGTTCCACGGAAGTGGTGCGTGAGGTTTTCCGCTCGACCGACTCATTCAGGCCGAGGGTGTATCGGTCCAAAGTCAGGTTTAATAACTCGACTCTGCTGGCCCTCCTCGCCGCTCGGCAAGGAGAGAGGCTTGACAAGAGGCTGGTTTGGGGTAGCAATCACCCACCCGCTCGCTACGCCAATCGACGGCGGCGCGGTTTGTTATGCGTTCCGAGCCACGGAAACTCGATCGCCATGCTGACAGATGGGCGGCGAGCGGCGCGGCGCGGCGCCACTATTCGGACTCGTCAACCGCCGGCTCCGAGTCCTTACGCTGCTTGCCGAGAACAGCGAGAAAGTCTGCTCGCGTCATTGTCGAATCAAAGATGCCGCCGGCCTTCAGGTGATACTCGCACACTGTGTACAGATTCGTCGCTCTCGCATCCGCTGCGCCGGCATCGAAGAGCGCCGCATATGCGGCCCGCGTCGCATCGCCGTCGATCAAATAGTCGAGTGACTTGGTGAGCTCTGCAGGTGGCATGGCCGCAGCGGGAGCCGCACACATCGTTGAGACCTTGGAGATTACCGCCCGCGCTGCGGCTCCCCTGCGCTCGTACTCGCCCAGCCGCATTCGGACGGTGTCGTCCTCTGGCAGCAGCATGTATGCGTGCGCATACAAAGACAGGCTTCGACGATTGGGCCCACCTTTGACCTCCAGATCCCTGGCTTGATTGGCGAGCACGACCCCGAACTCATGAATTCGCCGAAGCTTCTCGAACACGACGTCCGCCTCCCGAAGTGCAGGTGAGCCGACCACGGCGCTCTTAAGCGCGGTGAACTCACTCTGCGCCTTTGCGAGTTGGAGCGAGGTCAAGCGCCGGTTGATGTCGGTCAGGCTGTATGCAAGGAAGTCCTGTTTGCCCCACTTGAGCAGCAGCGAAGCCCGCGCTCTGGCAAGGTCCCATCCTCTAGGCGCCAAAGCGACAAGCCCTACGGCGATAGAGGCGATCACCAGCAGCCAACAAGCCGCGACGGAGACGCTGCGCAGGCGGTTCCCTTGGCCCCAGGCGATGGTTCGGTACTCGACAACGAAGAAGGCCCGAACCTTTCCCGCCGCCGAGGCGTAGATGCGCAAGGGTATGAGTAGCATAAGGCCGAGGATCAGCAGGAGCACTGCCTCAGGCAGGAATCGCGCCGCGATGTACCGAAGCACCTGAAGGAGAAGCCCTTCAGTGTCAGGGCTCAGCCACGCGAGGGAGGTCGCTAGAACCGTGCTGGCGGTAACGCTGATGGCAGCGACGACTATCCTGAGATAGTTCCATAGGCTCCCTGGTCGCGTCTCATCTGGCATTGCCAAGCTCCTCGATTTCGTCCCGATAGACGGTGGCGTATGTCTTCTTGTCTTGGGGGAGCAGTTCGATCAGTGCAGAGATCTTTTCGGACGCATCCGCTGCGATCTGGTGCCTTTTCTTGTATGAGCTCTCCTTCTTGCGCACCTCGGCGTCCTTGGTCTGCACCTCAGTAGGGCCTCTGCGAATGAGGACGCCTTCCTCTATCAGTACCCTCGCAAAAGCCCGCATGAAGCTCTCCACCGTAATGGTATTCGCCGGCTTCGGCGCGCTCTGGGGGACTGCTTTCGCAGTCTTCTTCGGCAAAAGCTCGGCGATACGCCAATAAGCATCGTAGAACTCGGTTCGAACCCGCATCAGCCCCGCCAACGACTTCTGCTGGGGTGTCTCGGCAGTCTTGTACACGATCTCGAATCGACGCCTGGCTTCCTCAAAATTCTTCTGGCGAAAGCTGTTGACGCCGGCCATGTACTGCCCTAACGATTGAAGACTTTTCGGTGCCGCCTTGTGATCAAGACTGCCGTCATATTCATCCTGAAGAATCGATACGCCTGCATTCAGCCAATATTCGATATCGCCCACCTCAGCCGGCACATTCGGAAAAAACGTCAGGATGATGAGAAACGACGATGTGACGATGTCGCCGCTGTCCGTTCCATGGAGCGGGGCGATGTTCAGGAGCTTGGCGCGCTGGTAGCCATCGCGAACGATTTGCATGCCGAACGCGTATTCGCCCCGATCAAATGCCTGGATGGCCCGCGGCACGTAGGCGAATCGCAAATACCTGGCTAATTCGTCGTTTTTCAGACGCCCCTTCGGGTCCTCGACGTTGATGGCTGCAGCCACCAATCCGTACTCGTGCTTTTGCTGGCCAAGGATGTTAAGAAAACTCAACGCCGATCCGAACCCGACCGTCTTCCACTTCTCCAGCTTCGACACGCCCCCCAATCCTTCGCGGCTCGTTCGTACCGCCTGCAAGGTCGAGGAGCGCTCATCGTCGCTTAGAGCAAGTTTCTCGGCGAGAGCATGCTGCTCCTTCATGTCGACGATCTCGTCGTTCACGTGACCAAGCAGGCGATCGGAGACATCAACAATCTGCACGCCTTTTTCGGCGTCACGCCGGATGCGCACTGTCTCCTTCTTCCAAGCAGTCAGCAAGTCCCTCGCGGGCAGGCTGATCCCAAGGAAGGCGCCCGCCATCGCAACAGCCAGTAGTCGCACGAGTGTCCTAGGCACGTTCAGTCCAAGTGTGACATCACTGTCGATTTTGAGGCGTTTCGCCCACGCGGGGCATCCCCAAAAGGACGGATAACCCAGCCACGATCAGGTTTCGCCTGCTGTCGGCCGCCCCTCATGTCCGACGCTAGTCAATGGCGGCTTTGCACCTGTCTGCCGCAACCTCATGAGTGGCCGCAATGGGTCGATCGCCGGCACTTGTGATTGACCGCTGGCGGACATCCGATCAAGCGTTCGTATCGCGATGAGGTCGACGAGTCGAAACTGGCGGCTCCCAGCCTTGGGCGGGCATTCACAGCTGGTTGGCTTAGGACTGCTTCTGGTAGGCACCACTAAACGCCGCTAAGCCCGGTAGATTTCTTTGTTGACAGCCCAATGGGAGGCGACTTGCTTCTTCGGTACAGCAGCAGCAGTAGCAGCAGTTGCCGCTGGTGCAGTGGCGGCAGGCTGGGTGTCCTTGAACTAAGTTCCCTTGTCGGCCTTGCAGGCCTTCTATCTCTTGCCCATGTCCATGGTGCCGTCAGACCGCTTGCGGTGATGGCTCTGGTGCATCCCGCTGCTCTTGGTTGGCGTTGCGTCATTCATCTTGGCGAATGCCTCGGTGCTGCAGGAAAGAGAGCAGAGACAACAGCGATGCGACTCAGATTCTTGGAAGTCATCTTGGGTCCCTTGTTGGGTGGGGTATCTGGCCATGTCGCGGAAGGCAGAACGGCAGATGAGATGCCAACTGGCTGGCGCCAAGGAAGCAGTCGTTGGCCAACGTCCTGGCCTGCCCTCATCCCTTGCGCGTGGTAGCCACACGCCCGTGTCGTGATGTTCTAGGCGCCCTGAGCAACGTCACATCGTAGCCGCGGGCATCGGGCAGTTCTGGGTCGAGCAACTCATGCGGCGGCATGCCCAGTGCCTTGCTCAGCAGTTCGATGTTGTCGATCGAGATGTTGCGCAAGCCCCGCTCCAGCGTGCCCACGAATGCCCTGTCCAGGCCCGCTTCATCTGCCAACCGCTCTTGAGAAACGCCCTGGTGGATACGGGCCAACCTGACGTTGCGAGCGAAAGTCAACCGCAAGGGAACTGCTTGTTGACGCTTGGACTTGGGGACACTGGACATCCCCCGAATGGTGGTATTTAGGCGTGTTTGTATCCACGGTGTTTAAATCCCATTAACCTGTAATCTGGGGGGCGCCTAAGGCAAGTGCGTCAGGCCTCATGGCCCTATCAGAGGGGCCTAGATGAGATGGCAACCTGTGTGAAACAGGCCCAATGCGCATGCTGAGAGGCCCGTCTGGCCATGAAAGGACGTGCGTAACGCTCGTCCAACCAACCCATCGGTTCGCACAAAAAGGAGCTTCAAATGCATCATTAGTTGGCAAGGGAACACAAAGGGCGGCACTCGTCAGGTCTTGCCAAAGGCCCATCGCTATGGGACGAGCCGCAAGTGGCAGATCTCAAAGGCTTGAAGACAGTAGCGCTACATCTGTTCTTGATCAGGGGCAAGCAAAGCCGATCCGAAGTGTGAGCGCGGTTCAGCTCCGCACGGGCAATGACTGGCAACTCCAATTGCGTCGTGTTTGCAATTGCTCGCCACTTACCTTGCATAGGCAAAGCCCAGGGAGATGTGTCATGCGCAAGCTGCTCGGAAATTTGATTTGGATCGGTTTGCTCCTCACCGTGGGGCCGCTCCTAGTCGCTGTCATCTGTGCTTTGGCGCAGTGGTTGTTTATCGGGCTAGTGGTTGTCATCGCGGCAGCGGTGAGCATCGCCGCCTTATTTGCGATCTTGCGTTGAGCCGATTTGGCTCAACGCCACACCTGTCATTCGACTCATATCTATAACCTCAAATTTTTATATTTACCATGAAACTTAAACACAAATTGATCGTTGCCTATCTTGCCATCGGCATACTCTATGGCGCCTACGAACACTACTTTGGCTCGCAACCTGGCCTTCCTTGGGGAACATGTATTGGGCATGGCTTGGCTTGGCCAGCGGTGCTGATTCCTGGTTTAGGCAAGGTAATCGGCGGGCTACTCATATTGGCCTTCGTGGCATTCGTCACTTTGCAATGACTTAAGGGGTCGAGATGAACATGTTTCGCCGTGGGTCCGTGGCCTTCATTCTTGCATTGGTGGCGATGACTGGGTCATTGTCGGGGTGCGATGGCGGCTTTAATTTCAGTGCACAAGGAAGTATCGAAGATGCAACTGTGGCAGAGGTGTTTCGGGGCCTTGGCATGCGCTTCGTCTCCGATGGGGAAGATGAAGATCAAGCAGAGGTCAAGCTCAAGCTTACTGAGCAGGCAGCAGTGGCGGCTGGCATTGATACGAAGGCCAAACTTCTGGATCTGCTAAGTCGAAACCCGCACTACAGTGACGTTAAGCTTAGTGCCATTCGATCAGAAACTGGAAGGGGTGAAGCCACCATGGCCAGGGTGACCTTCAAAGTTGATCGCAGCTATGACGCCACCTTGATTTTCCTTGTTCGCGAAGCGCGAATATTTGGTCCGTTACGCAAACATTGGCTGCCGCTATTGATGAGCTTTGCGGTTTCAGATGCCAAACAAGATCCGGTCAACGTCTTTGCAGACGATGCCGTGGCATTGGCAACTGTCCTTGCTCCCAACCCTGAAGAATTTGCCAAGCTTGTCGGCCGTGCAGAGGCTGAAGCTCAGAAGGCCCAAACCGTGGCCAAGGCTGAGCAGGCAAAGCAGGATGCCGAAAGGAGAGCTCAGGTAGAAAAGAACTGCAGCCAGACAGCACAAGAAGGTGAGGGTGACTTCGAGGTAGATCCATCGCTTTCGGATGACGCCAAGGCAAAAGCCTACGAAGCGCATAGACGACTGGTCAAGGAAGATATCGCAAAGTGCGTCCAGGAACGACTTGGTCAGCAATAGGCATTTCAAAATGATCTCAAAGAGAGGGCCGTGCTCGTCGCGCGGCCTTTTCATTTATTTTTTTGCTCGTTCAGCTACCCATCGATTCACGAGTTGAGCGTAATTGCTCTGTTGACTACATCCCATGCGCCCGAATGACAGCTGAGAGTGGGGCACGCGCGAGAAATGCTGCTAGGGTGCAGTAGACGGATACTGTCGGCGCCCATTTCTCATAGGAACGAAATTTTGCGAATGTGTTCGCTAACGTCAGGCCGAAGGCTGTCTGGGACATACCGTAAAGGCCGGCCAACCTTGCTCTTCGAGATTTTGCACGCTTGGCCTTTGGCCACGTCCAAGGCAGCGCGAGTAGCGAGCAAAGCTGGGTTTGATGACGAGCTCGCCCAGGGTCATGTAGGCCGCAATGAAGCGCAGCCCTTTCTGTACGTGCATGTTGGTGGCGTACACCTTGCCCAATGCGCACCATAGATACAGACACTTGGATGCATTGCAATTCAAATATGTGCCTTGGCCTTGCGCGATGGGATTGGACCAGACTTCACCCTGCATCTTGGCCATAGACATGGACGTGGTCATTTGCGTGCGTGGTCACATGAACTGAGCTTGGCCAGCCGGGCGGCACTTGCATACGTCATTCCGAGCTTCTGTATCGGGATGATTTTTTTTTGCTCTTCCAAGCAACGATCTGCACGAGCTATGAGCCTGAACTGTAGTCTTAGATTTTTAAGTCATCGAGTGACTTGCCCGCTGCCAACGCCTCAGCTACCCATTTGGGCTTGATGCCTCTGCCAGACCAAGTTTGACCCGTTGAGGCGTTCTGGTATTTAGGTGGCACGCTTTTGCCTTTGGCAGGCCCGCGCCCCTTGAGTTCCCCAGTGGTCTTGAGACCAAGGTCACTCACCGACAGTCCATTCTTGGACAGTAGCTCCTTGATGTTGGCAATCACGGCGGAGCGCTCAACTTGACGTGCTTGTGCAAGTTGATTCTCGATTTCCGCTACTTGCTTGTCCAGGGCTAATTTCTCAGCCAATAGTTCTTGATAGGTCGTGCTCATCTGAATTCCTGTTCTTCAAGTGATGGCAATGTGGGAATAGCTGGTTCATTGTATCCCCACTTGACTAGCCATGGGGTGGACGGCTTCGGTTTGAAATGAGGGCCACCGATTGGGTTTTCTGGGCCAGTGTGCTTAGGCCCAGAAGGTCATGTGATCAAGTTTGCCTAGCTCAAACGTGGCCCAGCAGACCAAGGGGCCTCGACTTGTGGCGTCGATGAAGATGACGGCGAATTGTCTGATGCCAGCTGCTGTGGAAGCCCTGGCGTCAAGGCGAGCCTTTCATGGGTGCAAGCCTTTCGGCTTTTAGACTGCTTTTGATGTGCAATTTTCCAATGACCAGTTGTCTTGCAGCCTGTTTGTGATCGTATCGCGAATAATCGGTCTGTCAAGCAAAGGTAAGCCGCGATGTTCTCTAGGTTTTGCTGCTGATTGAGTTGATCGCCATGGAGCCAATCGGTGCAGCGCATATATTGCGTGTCCAGGGAGCTGTTCCGATCAAATGCAATTGCATGGCTATAGCTTTGCTCCCAATCCCTGGTAATGGCAATTCGAAAGAATTGAAGCTCCGACTCAGTTATTCCTGAGTGAATAAGCGCAACGTGAATATATGGTTGGTTGGTGCAGATGTCGAGATCCACTTTCCAACCAGCCCCAACAAAGGCGTTGCCATAAGACGTGCGGATGGACTGCATCCACTTCTCAAACAGATCCACCAAATAGCGGATCGGTTGGTCACAAAAGTACCCACTTTGTGTATCAGGCGGAAGTGCTTGCAACTCGAACCGTGAAACCAAGATGAGTGGGTGTTGCTTGAGCAGAGCCATAAAGTCTGCGCGAAGTGTGCGATATCGCAATGAGGCCAAATCATCGTGTCGCCTGACAGCGTGCCGAAAACTTGGCTTATCCGAAGCTTCTCGAATGGCTGAAACCATGCCATTCAGAGTACTTGCAATCAACGATGGACGGTGAATCAGGTCTTGTTCAAATTGAGATTTATACCAATTCGATACTCCATGTTCGTTGGCAGACATCAGCAGCAATTCGACATATGGGTGAAATGAAACGACGCTGGAGCCGCCTATTTTCGCAGAGGTGATCCATGGCAACAAGCTCATCAAACATCGACCTGCCTTGGAGGCATGAAGCATGTTGTTGGGCTTGGTCCGAACAGAAAATAGTTTCTCACGAGATCTGACGAGTTGCTTGACCAGCAAGTCGCAGTCCATCAGACCCTCCATGAAGGGCGCAGCAGAGCGGTATGAGTCGGCAAGCAGCGGCAACTCGCGTTCACGAAATGCGCTTCTCAAATCAGCTGGGGTGGGTTTTGACATAGGGCACCTCACGAAAGTTTGGGTTTTGATGCTTGATTGCCCATCGGGCATTTGAAGATGCCAGGCAGCGCGATGCTCCGTGAAGTGACAGGGCGACCTACTCTTGGTGCCACCTCCTGAATTTGGCCTCGATCAAATAGCCGTGCAGGTACGGGCAAATGAAGCTTGGCCACCAATTCTCCGAGGGTGATATAGCTTGCAAAATACTGCAGCCCCATGAGGGCTTTTTGATCGCATCCACTGATCTTGCCAACGAACCTGAAGCGAAACAATTCTGGGTGCGCATTGCAGCTGAAGTATGTGCCGTTGCCGCCCGTGATGATGGTTTTCCAGTGCTCGCCCAGAAGGAAGGCGATTTGCTTGTCGTTTTGATGGAGCGCCGCGTCCAAGAATATGCAAAAATGATAGTGCGGGCCTTTGATGGGGCCGTATTCAAGTCGCCAGCAATAACCCCAAGCGGAATCATTGCGGTAGAGTTTACGCAAATGGGACAAAAATTCATCCCGATGTTCAAGAATATTCAACGCACCAAAGGCTCCATCCTTGCTTGGTGAAAATAGGTCGCACATGTCGCGGTCACTGTACGCGAGGTCCAAGCGGATGACCAAGTAGTTGGTGCGGCGTTGAAATAGGTTTGTAAAGTATTTTAGAAGCGAGCGGTGATTCGAGTAGGCACCACGTTTGAAATCATTGACTCGCGCTTTAAATTCGGCTGAGTTGAGTTCATCGTGCAAGGTGCTGGCCAGATCATTGTGCCCATTCGATATTTCCTCGACTTCGTTCTTGCTCAATAACTTAAAAGTGCGCTCGCGAAGCAATTCAGGCAGGCTTTCTGCGTGTTTTGCAAAAAGCTCAAACGCTGGGTGCAGAACATGCCCTTCAAATGCTTGTCGGATCCATTTTGATTTGGATAAATCGATCCATAACCGAAAAGTATCAAAATCTGATTTTGGTTCTATTTCATAGTGGGACACTCGCTGCGTTTGCTTTGTCCCGGTCATGACTGCCTTAACGGAGAAAACTGGTTTTGTTCTTCTGGCAAACCTTTTCAGATAAAAAATGATGGAAATATAATCTTCCCTCAGTTCATGGAGTCGTGAAAGATATCTGACTGTCTTTCCATCGTCCTGTTTTGCGACTTCAGCAGAGCGTTCACGCCATGATTGTTTGCAGAGACCATCGTACCAGTCGGTACGCTCTTCAGATTTTCCTGGTGGTGTGGTGTGGTGTGGTGTGGTGAGTTGAGTTCTTGGAGGCATGATTAACTTTCAATTTCAGGGGATGTGTTTGATTCATGGTTTTAAGTAGAAGCTGATGAGGTTGAGCTTGATTTCAACACTGTGATTGTTAATCGCATGTTGACATCTGGCTGTTGTTTAATTATTTTGAATGATTGAATGTTGGTGTCTGTATTTAAGTTTGATATTGTCTTTGGGGTAAGTGGCTGTGTAAGGTTGGGATGTTGGGTGTGTTAGGGTTTGATGATGATATCTGATTGATGTCTATGTATTAACTATATTAATATTTATAAAAACAAACAACTTATGAGCTGATGAATCAATCATTTTTCTGTGTGACATGATTTGGATGTTGTTTGATTTCCTTTGATGCGCCGGAGGTTGGCCCGACAAGTTGTTTCGTTACCATTTATTTAGGATTATCGGGTTGAATGACCTGCGGTGCAAATGGCCTGGATGACAGGGCAACGTGCGGATTCGCGTTTGTGCTTAGTTGGATCTCGTTGATATTTGTTGGATAAGAGATACTGTTGTGAATTTGCCACTTTCCTGGTGAAGCCTATGGTTATGTGTTGGCTCGTTTTTTAAAGCTATTTGACGTCCTTGGTGAATTCGTGCGGGCATTGCTTCGATCAAACGTCGGGGTCGGGATGTTTCGCATGTTTTCTTAGAGCAGTAGATCTGTGTGAGTTGATGGGCTAGCGTGCTGAAGCAGTGTGGCGATCACGCTGAAGGCAGTCTCATATGTGCCAATACCGGCGCGAAAACAAAAAAGCCACGCCCTTTTGGGGCGTGGCTTACAGCGATAAGAATCTTGGCTGTGCGTGAAGTGTTATTTCATCGAACAAAATTTCGACTTGGATTCAATCCAAATCAAAACATCGGAGAGGCGCCAACGAACTGAGCGCTTCCCTATTTTGATACGTTTGGGGAACGATGGATCAAAATATCGCTCCTTTTTACTGTCCAAACAATTGTAAATTGTTGAGCGCGACATGCTGGTCAGATCGATGACCTTCGCAATTGGGATCAATCGATCGAGGGAGGGATCAACAGCGGTGCCCACAGGTGTGTGGAGTTGGGGTTGGTCGAAAAACATGCCTATCCTAACATGAGCAGAAAATTTGCTGCTCGGGTGAATTCGTATCCGCCGACGTTCAATTTGTCGAAACGGGGCCATATATTTGAGTTGTCTGCCCAAGTGACAGACGCTATTGCCTGCCCATATGGCAGGTGACCACGTGAGTAAATCACTGCCGGCAAAATAAAACCGATGCCGGTGGCCTTGGGTTTGGTGCGTGAACCTTCCCCTGCTGGAAAGTGTCATCTTTGGTGCGACAGTTTTTCCGAATCGGAAGGCCCGTCAGCATGTCTAGGGCAGGCAGTGCCAAAGGCAAACTAACGGCAATGGCAATTAGCGAATGCTAGATTTGCCCTATCGCTATTAAATATATGGCTCAGTTTCTCGATGCTAGATATTTCTGCATCATGCGGAATTTGAATTCGTTAGGTTTTTGATGCTTTCCGTTCACTCCTATTGTGTGGCGTTTTTTTCATTGTAAGGGTGAACCCTATGCTCTGGCACCGTATACCCTTCTAATCAAGTCGGGAAAAGGCCGTCTCTTTAACTCTTCATGAATTGTAGGTGCAGCACTGTCCCCCTCCGGTTAGGGTCCCCATTGGATTGAGTTTGTGTCATCCACTTGGCCAGCTCAAGTTCCAAGTCACATCGCAGTGAAGATGGTGTGGCGACTGCGGTTGGATGACATCTGGGGCAACGCCAGCAGAACAGCGGTGTTGACTTCGCGGAGGTCGATCAGCTTGCGGTGGTCCATGCTTTAAAGGGCTTAGAGACGAGATGGCCGTTGCCGTGCTTCTGAGGCCAGCGCGCGCTATGGGCTCAGCTGTTGATGCTTTGAGGCTATGGTTGCGCGGGTTTCGTGCCGTGCCGCACTGCGACCTCGTTCTAGTTGAGCGCGCATTTTCTCCGAGTTCTTCATTCGGTGAAGAACTAACTCGCGCGCGTCGTCTGGGGAGCGGGCTGCCCCAGAGTGCGGTCAGCGAAGATCTCGGCGAAGGAACTTGGGGAAGCACTTCCATGAGGAAGAGTGACGTCAGCCCAGTCCTGCATCATGGGTCGGCGCCGTTCGAGCGCGTCTCCACGCCGGTATGCTGCTTCAACTTTGTTCTGAAGCGTATGCGCCAATGCGTCCTCTGCCAGGTCTCGGGCGTAGCTGGTGTGGTCACCGGCCCAATCCCGGAAGGTGGACCGAAAGCCATGAGGTACGGCGTCGCACTCCATTCTGCGCAACACCGCCGTCAAACTCATGTCTGACAGGGCCTTGCCTCGTGGCGCGGGAAAGATGAGGTCTGTGCCGGCCATGCGCGGCATCGCTCGAAGAACGGCCATGCAGTGGGTTGAAAGGGGGACACGATGCTCGACGCCTGCCTTCATTCGCGTCGCTGGGACCGTCCAGATGCCATTCGTCAGGTCAATCTCGGCCCAGGTTGCTCCCCGCACCTCGCCACTGCGCGCCGCAGTCAAGATCGCGAACTCCAGGGCGCGAGCCGCTATCCCTGCTTGCTGTTGCAGGTTGGCCATGAATGCCGGCATGAGCGCCACCGACAATGCCCGGTGGTGCTCAACTGCTTTGATCTTGGTAGGCGCAGGCAGCAACTTGTCGAGGTGCCCCTTCCATCGGGCGGGATTGTCCCCGCTGCGTTGGCCTCTGGCCGCCGCCCAATCCAGAACTGTCTCAAGTCGACCGCGAACGCGGGTGGCGGTCTCTGTCTTTTCTTTCCAAATGGGCTCCAGAATGGCTAGGACCTGTGCCTGGTTGACGTCTGCGACGTTGAGCCTGCCAATGACCGGGAACGCATATGTTTGGAGCGTGTTGATCCATTGACTGCGGTGCTTTGGGTTCTTCCAACTGTCGCCGTGAGTGTCGACATATGCGCGGGCCGCATCTTCAAAAGAGATCGCAGCCAGCTTGGCTGCTGCAGCTAGCTCTCTACGACGGACCTTCTCGTGAAGTGGGTCCAAGCCACTGGCGATCTGGATTCGATGTTCCTGTGCCTTTTGTCGTGCCAGGGCCAATGAGATGTCTTTGAAGCCGCCCAAGCCAATGTGCCGCCGCTTGCCAGCGACAAGGACGCGAAGCACCCAAGACTTGGCACCAGCATCGGAAACGTACAAGTAAAGACCGGCTGTGCCTCCAACGGCGTGGTGGCCTTGTCGGTTCAATTGGGCGACCGCCCGAGCGGAGAGTTCCTTAGCCTTGCGCGCCATGGGAGCCTAGAATTGTTTCTACCAATTATTATACCAATCTGCAATGGAAACCATTGATTTTCAATGGACGTGCTTGGACAGCATGTGTCTGATAAAGCGTTTATATTCAAACACTTATGGTGCTTTATTGGACACTAGTGGACACCAAAAAGGCAGACTCCGTTTCCGCCAGATCCAACCCCCTGTTCGCGCAAGCGGCCAGGGGGTTTCTGGTTTCTGGGGATCACAACGTGCTCAAAGGGCGCTGACAGCGCAGTCACATTGATTGTTGCCAGTGCAGCAGCTGCTGGATGACCCAGTCCGGGGCGTCCCGCGGCAGGTCGTGGCCAGCGTCCGGGTGGGAGGCCCAAGGGCAGCCCCAGGCTTCGGCGATGGCCTGTGAACAGCGCGGGTCCACCAACGCGTCTTGCTGGCCGCTCAGGATCAAGGTGGGCATGGCCGGGACGCCCGAGGGAGCGCGGAAGCGCGCGGCGGCCAGCAGTTGTCGCAGGGCGTTGGCCGTGTGAACAGGGCGATCGCGCCGGATGGCCAGCCAGACAGGCAGGGCGGCCGCGGCTTGTGCGCTGCGGGTGGTCATGGCCAGGATGGCCTTTTCCCATTGGGCGTCGTCGGCGCCGGTGATCAACAGCCGCAGGATCTGTGGCCAATGAACCGGGCGCAAGCGCTGCCACATTGGGCTGAAGGGGCGCATGCTGCTGGACATCAGGCACAGGCTGGCCAGCTCATGGGGATGGCGATGGGCCCAGGCTGCGGCCAGCATGCCGCCCATGGAAATGCTCAACACATGAACCGGTGGGTGTTCGGTGCCCAGCTCGGTTCGCACCTGCTTCCGGCAGGCGTCGACCATGTCGGCGATGCTGGAAGGGCTGCGCTGTGCGTTCAACAAGCCGTTGCCTGGCAGGTCAGGCGTGAGCACATGGTCGGCGCCCAAGGCTTGTTTCAGTCGAACGGGGAAGTCGCCCCAATGGCCATGCTCGCGCATCAGCCCGCGCAGCAGCACCCAGGTGCCGCCGCTGTGCCCGCTGAAGCTGGATTCAGGACGTGAAGTGAGCGTCGTCATGCGGGCTTCATCGCTTGCGGCGAGGCAATTCGGGATACCAGCGCGCCAGTGCCTGTCGATGGTGCAGGCTGCGATCATCCGGGGCAGGGCGCCAGCGCAGGTGGCTGGCGGTGGCCCGCATCAGGAATTCCAGCAAGGGGGTGTGCCGACGCAGCACGCGCTGGTGTCGGTGGGTGATCAGCGGGTTGAAGATGCCGTGGCGGTTGAACAGCTGGCGGGGGTTCTTCTTGATCCAAAGCCAAGAGCCCATTTCCAGCGTCAGCGGCAAGAAGGCAGGTGAGCTGGTTGACAGGTTGTCGAACTCGGCCATGGGCAGGCTTTCGCGGTAAAGGTGATCCCACAGGTCGCCGTGGGTCAGGTACTGCGCGCTTTGCGGCTCGACGATGTAATGGTGGTTCGGGTGGCTTTGGATGTAGATGCGGTGCAGGGCATGCAGCTCGGCCAGGTGGGGGATGGGCGCGCTGGTGTGGGCGAAAGGAAACCAGATGCGGTCTTGCACGCCAAAGCCCGAGTGGCAATCCAGGGCCAGGGCAAAGTCACTGCCCAGCAGGTGGCGTGAGACCACGTCGCACAGGGCCTGGGCCTCCGGCTGCATGGGCTGGCCTTGGGGGCCGCGGTACCAGGGCAGGGCCGCGCTTAGCCTCTGGCCGCCTACCAGGTAGGGGACGGGCTCGGTGGCTTCGACCGGGGCGTTGCGCATCAGGTCAACGCCTTGCGGGTTGGCGCGCGTGCCCAGCCAGAGCCCGCCGGGGTTGACAACGGGCATGACCACCAGGCGCATCTGGGCCAACTGGTCGTGCAGGGAGGTGTCCCAGTGGAGCCGATGGACGAGGCTGCTCAGGAAGCTCATCACCACTTCGGTGCCGATGCGTTCCAGCCCGTGGACGCCGCCGAACAAGCCCAGGGTGGGCGCGCGTGGATCGGTGCTGCCCAGGGTGACCGCGATCACGTCAAGTTGCCGCCCTGCAACGGCCACCTGGCACAGGCGCTCGGGCCTGACGTGGGGGCCGCCCAGCTCGATCAGCTGATGGAGCTCCTGGAGTGCGTCGCAAGGGTACTGGGGCATGGGTGGGTATGGGGGCTGAGCCGAGCTTGCCCTCATTGGATGTCAGCCATGCGACAGATGGCGTGTCACAGCAACGTCACAGGCTGACGCCATGATCCGCGCTGTTCCTGCTCTGTACCCGAATTCTGGAGCGATCCATGCACCGATCTACCCAACGCCACGGCGTTCGACTGTTGCCCTCGCGTGCCGGACTCTGGCTGGTGGTGCTGCTCGGTGGGCTGTCGGAATGTGTGGCTTTGTGGCGCGCACGCTGGCAAGGCCAGTCGGGGCGGGCCGAGGCTTGAGTGCCGAAGTGTGAGCAGTTGTAGCAAGCGCAAGCATTGGGCTCTGGTCGCCATCACCACCGATCCGGCGCCCACGATGAAACGAACCCCTTGGGGCCGTGTCGGACGCCGACCCGCTCCAGCACATGGGGCTTAAACTCGTCATTCCTTCACGCGAACGACGGCATGGGGCTGTTGACACTCAGCCATTGAAGGCGCTGAGATGAAGGGGTCAAGTCCTTTCTCTGGAGCCATTCATGAGCATCAAAACAATCTGTTTCAGTCTGATCGCAGGGGCCCTGCTGTCTGTCATGCAACCTGCCAGCGCCGCCGTGAGCGATCTGGGCAAGAAGGAATTCGCCAAGGCCGTTTACAGCGGCTCGCCGGACCTCGTCCATGACCGCAATCCACAGGCGCTGTTGCGTGCGGTGATCGTCCTGAGCGTCAAGCTCGACGAGAACAACCAGTGGAAAGCAGAAGTGATCCGCGGCAATGAACAACAACCCGAGATGCAAGCCCGTGCCCTGGATACGGTGCGTCGCGCGCCTGTGCCCCAGCTGAACGATGCTGACCGCGCCGAACTTCAGCGCTCCGGCCTGATGGAGGCCTGGCTGTTTGACAACGACGGCACCTTCCAGGTCAAGACCCTGGCCAAGGCCCAAAAGTCGTCGCGTTGATGCGCCATTGCGGCTGAGGCTTGAAGCGGATGCGGCATCATTGCCGCCATGAGCCCAAGCCCAAGCCCAGTTGAATCCGTGCCAGACGCCGATCAGGCGCCCATTCCCCTTTCCATTTTCAGCCCGGCCGGCGTGGTGCCGGTGGCCGCGAGCGTCAAGCGCGCGGTGCGCAGGCTGAAGCAATTGGGTTTTGCGCCCGCCGTGGACGAGTCGGCCTTGGCCAGGCAGCAACGCTTTGCGGGCGACGACGACACTCGCCTGGCTGCCCTGCATCGCATGGCTGGCCTGGTTGGCGGCGTGGCCCTGGCCACCCGCGGGGGCTACGGCCTGAGCCGTCTCCTCGACCGGATCGATTGGGCTGCGGTGGCGGGCAGCGTGGAGCGCGGCGTGAGCTGGGTGGGCCACAGCGACCTCACCGCTTTGCACCTCGCGGCTCTGGCCCACAAGGCGACAGGCCCACACAAGGTGGGCGAAGGGTACACGGCGGGTTTCTGGGCCGGCCCCATGGCTTGCGGCGACTTCGGCCGTGATGACAGCCCAGAAGGTGGAGATGACCTCACCCAGGACATCTTTGTGGAGGCCATGCAGGGCCTGCTGGAGGCCCTGGGTTTTCGCACGGACAAGGGCTTTGATGGCCTGAACG
Source organism: Burkholderiales bacterium (assembly GCA_947372535.1). The sequence goes on along the minus strand of CANBUA010000019.1, from coordinate 11,453 downwards.
TGGGCGGCCGACTGTGGGGCGGCAACCTGGCCATGGTGCAGGCGCTGATGGGCACGCCGCATTTCCCGCGCATGTCGGGCGGCATCCTGTTCCTGGAAGATGTCAACGAGCATCCCTACCGCATCGAGCGTGCCCTGTTGCAATTGCATCAGGCGGGCGTGCTGGACAAGCAGAAGGCCATCGTCCTGGGCGCCTTCACCGAGTACAAGAAATCGCCGCTGGACAAGGGCTACAAGCTGTCCTCGGCGGTGGAATACCTTCGCAGCCAGACCCGCACGCCCATCCTGACGGGCCTGCCCTTTGGCCACGTGCCCACCAAGCTGTGCCTGCCTGTGGGCCGGCAGACGCAACTGGTGGTCGATGGCCGTCAGGCGCTGATGCTCTGGTAGGCTTGGTCCATGCAAACCAGGGACACACGTGGCGGCCTGCGGGCCGTGTGGATGACGGCGTTGAGCTTGGCGATGGCGCTGACCTTGACGCTGTGGGCGCCGATGGCCCGTGCCGCGCATGCGTATGCACAGTTTGGCGACATCCAGTATCCCCCCGGGTTTGATCACTTCAGCTACGTCAACCCACAGGCGCCCAAGCGTGGGCAACTGGCCCTGGTGGCGCCGCAGATCGCCAACAACTTCGACAAGTACAACCCCTACACCCTCAAGGGCACCGAGCCGCCCGGCCTGGATGCCCTGGTGTTCGAGACGCTGCTGATCGGCAACCTGGACGAGCCGGCCACGGCCTATGGCCTGCTGGCCGAGGATGTGAGCGTGGCGCCCGACCGGCTGTCGGTGAGCTTCCGACTGAACCCCAAGGCGCACTTTCAGAATGGTGACCCGGTGCTGGCGCTGGATGTGAAGCATGCCTTCGACATGCTGACCAGCAAGCAGGCGGCGCCGCAGTACCCGGCGTATTTTTCGGGTGTGAAGGCGGCGGTGATCGTGGACGAGCGCACGATCCGCTTCGATCTGAAGCGGCCGGATCCCGAGCTGCCCTTGATCGTGGGCAGCCTGCCGGTGTTCAGCCACAAGTGGGGCCTGGTGAACGGCAAGCTCAAGCCCTTTGACGAGATCGTGAGCGAGGTGCCCATCGCATCCGGCCCTTACAAGATCGCATCGCCCGAAATCGGCAAGGACATCAGCTATGCCCGCGACCCGAATTACTGGGGCGCCCAGCTCAATGTGCGCAAAGGGCAGTTCAACTTCGACCGCATCACCTTCCGCCTGTACAACGACAACGTGGCCGCCTTCGAGGGCTTCAAGGCGGGCGAGTTCGATTTCATCCAATCCTTCATTTCCAAGGACTGGATGCGCCAGTACAAGGGCCGCAAGTTCGATTCGGGCGAGCTGGTCAAGCGCGCCATCCCGCACCGCAACGCGGCCGGCTTCCAGGGCTTTATTTTCAACACCCGCCTGCCCAAGTTTCAGGACCCGCGGGTGCGCGAGGCCGTCGACCTGGCCATGGATTTCGACTGGATGAGCCGCCAACTGTTCTATGGCATCTACAAGCGGCTCAACAGCTATTTCACCAACAGCGATTACGAGGCCAAGGGCCTGCCCGAGGGCGATGAACTGGCCTTGCTGGCGCCCCTGCGCGCCCAACTGCGTCCCGAGGTGTTCAGCCAGGTCGTGCCACAGCCACCATCCACCAGCCCGCCCGAATCCTTGCGCGGCAACTTGAGGCGCGCCCGAGACCTGCTGGCCCAGGCCGGGTGGACGCTGAAGGATGGCAAGCTGGTCAATGCCAAGGGTGAGCCCTTCACCATCGAGTTCCTGGACAACTCGCCCAGCATGGGGCGGGTGCTGGCGCCCATGATGCGCAACCTGGAAAAGCTGGGCATCGAGGCCAACTACCGTGTGGTGGACTATGCCGTGTATGAAAAGCGCATGAAGCGCTTCGAATTCGAGATGGTGAGCCTGGCCACGGGGGGGCGGCTGATCCCCGGCTCCGAACTCTTCCAGTCCTACCACTCCAGCCAGGCCAAACAGGAAGGCTCGGGCAACCTGATCGGTGTGTCCGACCCTGCGGTGGATGCCATCCTGGCGCGCATCCAGTCGGCGCGCACGCGGCCCGAGCTGATCACCACCGTGAAGGCTCTGGACCGCGTGCTGCGACATGGCCATTTCGCTGTGCTGCACTGGTATTCCAACAATTTCCGTGTGGCCTACCGAGGCGGCAAGTACCAGATGCCTGAGCCGCCCAATTACTACACGCCCGAAGGCTGGGTGCTCAGCTGCTGGTGGAGTCTGTGATGTGGGCCTACATTCTCAAGCGCATTCTGTTGATGGTGCCCACGCTGCTGGGGGTGCTGTTGATCACCTTCGTGGTGATCCAGTTCGTGCCTGGCGGGCCGGTGGAGCAGGTGATGTCGCAGCTGAGCGGGCGCACCACGGGCGGCGAGCAGGCTGGCGCGGCCACGGCTTATCGGGGTCGCCAAGGGGTTGATCCGGCGCAAGTGGAAGAGCTCAAGAAGTTTTACGGTTTTGACAAGCCTGCCCCCGAGCGATTCGTGCGGATGCTGGCGTCATATGCCCGCTTTGATCTGGGCCAGAGCTTCGTCCACCACAGGGGCGTGTGGGAGCTGGTCAAGGACAAGCTGCCCGTGTCCATCACCCTGGGACTGTGGACCTTCTTCCTGAGCTACCTGGTGTCGGTGCCCCTGGGCATTGCCAAGGCCGTGCGGGCGGGGTCTCGCTTCGACATGGTCACCAGCCTGCTGGTGCTGATGGGCTATGCCATCCCAGGCTTCGTGCTGGGGGTGGCGCTGCTCGTGCTGTTGGGTGGGGGCTCCTTCCTGCAGTGGTTCCCGCTGCGCGGCTTGACATCGCCCAACTGGGATCAGATGAGCTGGGGCGCCAAGGTCACCGACTACCTGTGGCACATCACCTTGCCGGTGCTGTCCAGCGTGCTGGGCAGCTTCGCGGTGATCACCATGTTGACCAAGAACGCCTTCCTCGATGAGATCCGCAAACAGTACGTGATCACGGCGCGCGCCAAAGGCCTGGATGAGCGCAAGGTGCTGTGGAAGCACGTGTTCCGCAATGCGCTGCTGCCTCTGGTGACAGGCTTTCCGGCGGCCTTCATCGGTGCGTTTTTCACCGGCTCGCTGTTGATTGAAACGCTTTTTTCGCTGGATGGCCTGGGCCTCTTGAGCTACCAGTCGGTGATCCGGCGCGATTACCCCGTGGTACTGGGCACCCTGTACCTGTTCACCCTGATCGGTCTGATCACCAAGCTCATCAGCGATCTCTGCTATGTGTGGGTGGACCCGCGCGTGAAATTCGATGGCTGATGCGATGACCGACGCCACCCTGCCCACCATCGCCCCTTCGGTGTCGCCCGCGCGTCGGGCCTGGCTGCGCTTCAAGCAACATCGCATGGGCTTTGTCAGCCTGTGGGTGTTCAGCCTGCTGGTGCTGCTCAGCCTGGGCGCTGAGCTGGTGTCCAACGACCGGCCGTTGATCGCCCGCTACCAGGGCCATTGGTATGTGCCCATCTTCCAGGATGTGCCCGAGACCACCTTCGGCGGCGATTTCGCCACACCCACCGACTACCTCGACCCCTTCATCCAGCAACAGTTTCGGCGTCCGGGCAACTTCGCAATCTATCCCCTCAACCATTCGCATTACAAGACCATCAACTACTTCGCCAAAGAACCCAACCCGGCGCCGCCTTCCGGTGACAACTGGTTGGGTACGGATGACCGGGGGCGCGATGTGTTTGCACGCCTGCTGTATGGCTTTCGGGTGTCGGTGCTGTTCGGGCTGGCGCTGACGGTGGTGGGGGTGCTGGTGGGGGTGCTGGCGGGGGCCGTGCAAGGCTTCTATGGCGGCCGCACCGATCTGGTCTTGCAGCGCCTGATCGAGATCTGGGGTTCCATGCCCGAGCTCTACCTGCTGATCGTGTTCTCGGCGGTGTTTTCGCCCAGCATCTGGCTGCTGTTCGTGCTGCTCAGCTTGTTCGGCTGGATCGGCCTGTCGGATTATGTGCGGGCCGAATTCCTGCGCAACCGCCAGCTGGACTATGTGCGCGCGGCGCGGGCCATGGGGCTGTCCAACTGGGACATCATCCGCCACCACATCCTGCCCAACAGCCTGACCCCGGTGGTGACCTTCCTGCCTTTCCGCATGAGCGCGGCCATCCTGGCGCTCACCTCGCTGGATTTCCTGGGCCTGGGCGTGCCGCCCGATACGCCCAGCCTGGGCGAGCTGCTGAGCCAGGGCAAGAACAACCTGGATGCGTGGTGGATCTCGATGGCCACCTTTGCCGTGCTGGTGTTCACCTTGCTGTTGCTGACCTTCATGGGCGATGCCCTGCGCGATGCGCTGGACCCGCGCAAGGAGGATGCCGAATGAACGCGCCACGTGACACCCAGCCTCTGCTGGACATCCGCCAGCTGAGCGTGGCCTTTGGCGACCGCGAGGTGGTCCATGGCTTGAGCCTGCAGATCCACGCCGGCGAAAAGCTGGCCCTGGTGGGCGAGAGCGGGTCCGGCAAGTCGATCACCGCCATGAGCCTGCTGCGGCTGATCCCGCAAGCCCGCATCCAGGGGCAAGCCTGGCTGGCAGGCGATAAAGGGCAGCCCGCGCGCGACCTGCTGCAGCTCAGCGAGCCTGAACTGCGCGGCGTGCGCGGCCAGGATGTGTCGGTCATCTTCCAGGAGCCGATGACGGCCTTGAACCCGCTGTTCAGCGTGGGCGACCAGATCGCCGAGGTGATCGAGTTGCACCAGCTGGTGTCGCGCAAGGAGGCGTGGTCGCGGGCCATTGATTTGCTCAAGCTCACCGGCATTCCCGAGCCCCAGCGCCGCGCCGGCAGCTTCCCGCACCAGTTGTCGGGTGGGCAGCGCCAGCGCGCCATGATCGCCATGGCCCTGGCCTGCCAGCCGCGCCTGCTGCTGGCAGATGAGCCCACCACCGCGCTGGACGTGACCTTGCGCACCCAGATCCTGGAGTTGCTGGGCGATCTGCAGCGCCAGCAGGGCATGGCCGTGTTGATGATCACCCACGACCTGCACCTGGTGCGCCGCTTTGCCGACCGCGTGGCGGTGATGGAGCAGGGCGTGTTGGTGGAGTGCGGTCCTGTGAACGAGGTGTTTGCCAATCCGCAGCACGCCTACACGCGCAAGTTGCTGGACAGCCAGCCCGTGCGCGATGTGCTGCCCGCGGTGGTCGGCCAGGCGCCGGTGCTCCAGGGCACCGGGCTGCAGGTGAGCTACCCCGTGCCCCAGCCGGGCATGGCGGGCTGGTTCAAACCCGGGCGCTTTGTGGCGGTCAAGGGCGCGGATTTCGAGCTGGCCCCTGCCCAGACCCTGGCCGTGGTGGGTGAGTCGGGTTCAGGCAAATCCACGCTGGCGCTGGCCACTCTGGGCCTGCAACCTTTTGAGGGGAAGTTGCGCATCGGCGATCAGAGCTGGTCTTTCCATGCCAAACAAGACCGGCCCCTGCGCCGGCGGGTGCAGGTGGTGTTCCAGGATCCGTTTTCGTCACTCTCTCCACGCATGACAGTGGAAGAACTGGTGGGCGAAGGCTTGCGGGTGCACCACCCTTCGCTGACAGTGCCCCAGCGGCGCGAGCGCGTGATCCAGACCCTGGGTGATGTGGGCCTGAGCGAAGTCCAGTTTCCGGGCCTGCTGGCGCGTTATCCCCATGCGTTCTCAGGCGGTCAGCGGCAGCGGCTGGCCCTGGCCCGTGCGCTGGTGGTCGAGCCGGAAGTGCTGGTGCTGGACGAGCCGACCAGCGCCCTGGACGTGACCATCCAGAAGCAGATCCTCACCTTGCTGCAAGGCTTGCAGCGGCAGCGGCGGCTGAGCTATCTGCTCATCACCCACGATGTGGATGTGGTGGCGGCCATGGCCCACCATGTGCTGGTGATGAAGGATGGCGATGTCGTGGAGCAGGGCCCGGTCGACCAGGTGCTGAATGCCCCCAGGCAGCCCTACACGCAGCGCCTGATGGCCGCCACGCGGCCGGCCTGAGCCCTGCGGCCCATGGCTCAGATCCCCATCTTGCCCAGGGTGTCCATCAGGTTGCGCAAGGTGCCGGCCAGAACTGGATGGTCCACCTCAAACTGGGCTTCCAGCGCTTCGGCGCGGCCTTGGAGGCTGTCGCCGGGTGCTTCGTTCGCGGCTGCTTGAGCCTCGGGCTTGAGCGCCTGACGGATATCTTCATCAAGCTGCAGCAAGGATGAGCGCAGGTCGGCGTCCATCGGCGGCGCGTCCGCCAGCCCCTTGTGGAGTTGCAGCAGCAGCTGTTGGAGTTCCTCGCGTTTCATGGTTCACCTTTGTTGGCTTGTCCGGCCCGAGCGGGCCAGCTGAGCCATTGTGCGCAGAACTCGTGCGGCCCTTCAAGCAAAGAATCTGACGCGCATCAGGCTTGCTGCAGGCGCTGGCGCTCAGGCCGCGTTGGCCCAGGCAGGTGGCGCATCGAACAGGCCGCTGGTGTAGCTGCCGCGGTCACGTGCATAGGTGTCTCGCACCCATTGCAGGGCAGGTCGGTCGCGCCAGCGAGCCAGGGCTTCACGCGTTTGCTGCTGGAATGCGCGCACGCCATAGACAGGGTGCTCCTTGGGGCAGGCCAGCGGGGCCAGCAGGGCGGCGGCGGTGATGTCGGCCACCGTCAGGGTGTCGCCCACCAGGTAACGGCGACCGTCGGCCAGCTGGGCGTCCAGCCAGTCCAGGGTGTCGTTGATGCGCTGCTCGGCGCGAGGGATGTGCGGGCCGTAGATCTTCAGTTTGCGACGGAAGCCCCAGCGCACCAGCGGGTAGCCCAGGCGGATGAAACGGGCCTGGGCGGGCGTGGCGTACTCGGTCCACAAGTTGATGACCATCTCATCCGCATGGCCGAAGATCTGCCCATACAGGAAGCGGGCCACGTCCTTGCCCATGGCGTTGATGCGGGCTTCGACCTCGCGGATCTGTGGCGTCAGGTTGGCGGGCAGGGTGGCCAGTGGGGCGTGGTGTTGCAGCAACCAGTCGATGATGCGCGGGCTGTCCTGGATGGCGCCGCTGGGGGTCTCCAGCACGGGCAGCGTGGTCTGGCCGCGCTTGCCTTTGCGCAAGGCCGGCAGCATGTGGAACACCGGGGTCATGCAGACCTCGTCATAGGCGATGCCTGCGCGGTCCAGCGTCCAGCGGATCTTCTCGCTGTAGTGCGACATCGCGAAGGTGTAGAGCGTGTAGGCCATGGTGTGGAATGGGGTTCAAGGGTTGATCAGGGATGCAGGGGATCCGGCAGTCTCAGGCTGCATCAGCTTGCTTCAGGCGGTGGCTCGGATGCGGTAACCCAGGCGCGGGAAGTGCACATGCACCGTGCCGCAGCGTTCATCGACATGGCGCAGGCTCAGGCGCTGCGGCGTGATGGACAGCAGCTCGCCCTCCACCGTGGTGCCATGGCCGGCCTGTTCGGGCGTGATGGCCACGCGTTGTCCCGGTGTCAGGCCGCTGCCGTCGGGCAGCACAGCGTCCATCAGCGGCGCGGGCGTGCTTTGCCGCGCCACGGCCAGCGCTTGTTCGGCGTCCAGGGGCTGTGGCGTGCCATGTCCCCAGGCGTCCATGCGGCCCAGCCAGGCGGCGAGGGCTGGGTGGGCACTGAAATCGAAGCGGCCGACGCGGGCAAACCACAGCGTCGAATACAGGGTGAAGTCCCCCACGTCCGGTGTGGCGCCGTTGAAGAATGGGCGTTGATCGGCCAGCGCTTGCTCCAGCCAGGCCATGTGCAAATGCAGCGTCTGCCGGGCCAGGGGCAAGGCGGCCTTCAAGGCCTCGGGCTCCAGCGCCGCGCCACGCAGGGCCCCGCGATCAGCCAGCAGCGCGGCTGGCACCACATCGGCGATCTGCCCGAAGGTGAAGTCCACCGCTTTCACGAACAGGGTGTTGTCCACCCAGTTCTCCAGCAAAGGGCCCAGGCTGCCGGCGGCCGTCTTCAGGCTGGGCTCGGGGGACATGGCATCCAGCACCTCGGCGATCAGCCGGGTGTCGCAGTACACATCGGCGCCCACTTGCAGCACAGGCACCTTGCGGTAGCCGCCGGTCAAGGCCGTCAGGTCGGGCTTGGGCGCGATGCGCGGCACGATCACCGAATACCAGGGCAAGCCTTTGTACCCGAGCAGTGTGCGGATCTTCTCGGCGTAAGGCGATTCCTTGTAGTGGTGGAGGATGGGCGCGTTGGCGGGGGGCAAGGTGATGTCGGTCATGGGGTGATTGTGAAAAGCCCACCCGGCCTTGTCCATTGTCCATATGGACATCTATGATGCTAATTTGGCCAATCTCCCGAGCACTTGATCGCGATGTCGACGCCCATGAACACGCCCACTCCGGCATTTCCGAAGCGCAAGCGCACCCACCGCCGTGTGGGGGTTCTGTTGTGCGACGAGGCCAGCCTGGGCAGCTATGGCCTGGCCCTGGATGTGTTCCGCATGGCCAATCTGTTGCCCGGTGCCTGGCGCTTCGACCTGTTGCGCATCAGCCCGGATGGGCGCAGCGTGCCCCATGGCGACGGCGATCTGCGTGTGGATGCGGGCCTGGAGACCTTGCCCGGCCTGGATGCCCTGGTGATCCCTTCCATGTGGACCCAAGGGGCGCAGGCGGTGGCGCGGCACCCGCAGGTGGCTGAGGCGCTGTCGTGCCTGTCGGCCCAAGTGCGTCTGATCAGCATGTGCACAGGCGGCTACTTTCTGGCGGCGTCCGGGCGGTTGGCCGGGCAGCGGGTCACCACCCACTGGGCCATGGCCGAAGCCATGCAGGCCGATTTTCCTCAGCTTCAGATTGACCCCGAGCCCAACCTGGTGATGGCAGGCGGCGTGATGTGTTCAGGTGGCTCGCTGGCTGGTGTGGACGCCTGCCTGATGGCCGTGCAGGCCTTGAGCGATCGCGCCACCGCACGGGAAGTGGCCCGGATGCTGGTGGTGGACATGCAGCGGGGCCCGCAGACCGCCTTCATGCCCGCCCAGGGCTGGCGTCGGCACAGCGACGGCGAGGTGAGGCAGTTGCAAGTCTGGATGGCGGGGCAACTGGCCCAGGCTTTGACGCTGGAAGCCCTGGCCGCACAGGTGCACATGAGCGTGCGCACCTTGCAGCGCCGATTTCTGGCCGCCTCCGGGATGACGCCCATGCAGCACCTGCAAGGCTTGCGCATCGACCGCGCCCGGGAGCTGCTGGAGTCAGGCGGGCTGCCCGTGCCGGAGGTGGCGGCCCGGGTGGGCTACCAGGACCGCGTGGCCTTCGGGCGCCTGTTCAAGCGTGTGACGGGAGTGACGCCAGGGGCTTACCGCCAGCAGCACACCTCGGAGCTCACTCGTGCTGGCCGCCTGCCATGACGTGGCTGAAGCCCCCGTCGACATAGGTGATTTCGGCGGTGACACCGGCCGCCAGGTCAGACAGCATGAACGCGGCCACATTGCCCACGTCCTCGATGGTGATGTTGCGGCGCAGGGGAGCGTTGTCTTCGACGATGCTCAGGATCTTGGAAAAGCCCTTGATGCCCGCGGCGGCCAGGGTCTTGATCGGACCGGCCGAGATGCCGTTGACCCGAATGCCCTTGGGACCCAGGCTGCCGGCGGTATAGCGCACGCTTGCTTCCAGCGAGGCCTTGGCCAGTCCCATGGTGTTGTAAGACGGCACGATGCGCTCGGCACCCAGGTAAGACAAGGTGAGCAAGGCCGATTTGGGCGCCAGGTAAGGCAAAGCCGCCTTGGCCATGGCCGGGAAGCTGTAGGCCGAAATGTCCTGGGCGATGCGGAAGGATTCGCGTGACAGGCCTTCCAGAAAATCGCCCGCAATGGCTTCACGCGGCGCAAAACCGATGGCATGGACGAAACCGTCGAAGGTGGGCCACGACTTGGCCAGGTCCACGAACATGGCGGTGATCTGCTCGTCGCTGGCGACGTCGCAGTCAAAGATCAGCTCGGTGTCGAACTCCTTGGCGAAATCGACGATGCGGTCCTTGAAACGCTCACCGACATAGCTGAAGGCCAGTTCGGCACCTTCACGCTTGCAGGCCTTGGCGATGCCATAGGCGATGGAACGGTTGGACAACAGACCGGTGATCAGCAGGCGTTTGCCGGCAAGAAATCCCATGGAGGCTCCAGGTGACACAGTGAAAACAGCGGGCGATTTTGGCACGGACGCCTCAGTCCGCAAATTTTCTAGGGTGACCCTTGAACCCGAGCGTTCCTCAGGGTAAAATCCCGTTTTGGCCGCTTGGGCACTTTTCCTTTGAGATGCATTCATCTCGGGTTTGAGTATCACCAGTGGCACGTCGCGTGTCTGACCAAGCTGAGACACGAATGGGCGGGTAACCAGCCCATTTTTTTTGCTCGTGTGTTTTTTGTCCAGGTTTTTGTCCAACTTACTCGCTCGTTTGCAGCGCACCGATCGGAACCCCACCACGCATGTCGTCCTGGCTCCAGCTTGTTGAAACCACCGTTGCCGGTCTTGGCTTCGAACTGGTGGACTGCGAACGCAGTTCACAGGGGCTGCTGCGTGTGTACATCGATCGCCTGCCCGATCAGGTTTACGATCTGCCCGGCGACCTGGTCACCGTCGACGATTGCGAGAAGGTGACGCGCCAGTTGCAGTACGTTCTGGAGACGATCGATGCCGATTACAGCCGGCTGGAAGTGTCTTCCCCCGGGGTGGATCGCCCGCTGAAGACGCCGGCGCATTTCGAGCGTTTTGTGGGTGAGCAGGTTGCCGTTGCCCTGAAGTTGCCTTTCCAGGGCCGCAAGCATTACAAAGGCGTGTTGTGCCCCCCGACGGCTGAAGATGCCGCGGCGGCGCCCGCTGGTCAGGTTTGGGGTCTGGTGCTGCGTGCGCCGGATGCAGACAAGCCGCTGTCGAACACGGCCGCCAAGAAATTGGCCAAGGCCCAGGCGGCCGGGCTGGCGCCCGAGCCGGCAGCGGATCAGGTTTTGGGTTTCACGCTCGATGAAATTCGCGAGGCACGACTGGTGCCTGAGGTGAGTTTCAAAGGGCGTCAGCGTTCGGGCGTCAGCCCGGATGCCCATGGTGTTGCCGTAGATGAGGCGGAAGATCTCGGAGGTCAGAAGAAATGAACCGTGAATTGCTGATGTTGGTGGATGCGATCTCCCGCGAGAAGAGCGTGGATCGAGACGTGGTGTTCGGGGCCGTGGAACTGGCTCTGGCCTCCGCGACCAAGAAGCTCTATCAGGGCGAAGTGGACATCCGTGTCGCCATTGACCGCGAAAGCGGCGTGTACGAAACTTTCCGACGCTGGCATGTCGTGCCCAATGAGGCCGGCCTGCAGTTGCCTGATGCGGAAATCCTGCTGTTCGAAGCTGAAGAGCAGATCCCGGACATCGAAGTCGACGACTACATCGAAGAAGGCATCGAGTCGGTGCCCATCGGTCGCATCGGCGCGCAAGCCGCCAAGCAGGTCATCCTGCAGAAGATCCGTGACGCCGAGCGCGAACAGCTGCTCAACGACTTCCTGTCTCGTGGC
>CANBUA010000018.1 GCA_947372535.1 Burkholderiales bacterium | reverse complement strand
TCCAGCGATCTGGCCGAGATCAAGGCCTATCGGACGCGCCACGGTGAGGTGGTCCAACTGGCCGACACCTCAGAGGGCTTCCTGGCCGCGATCGATGAGGCCCTGAACATGCCCGCCACGGCGCATGCCGATGTGGACCGGCAAGCCAGGGTGGAGGCGGCCAGGGCCAACAGCTGGACCCAGCGCTTTGCAGACATGCACGAGTTGCTCAACGAGCTGGTGCTGGCCAAACAGCGCGACCGCCAACCCTGGCAGGCCAGGCTGGCTGCCCTGTACCGCCGCAGCCGATCCCGCGCCTTGCGCTGGACGGTGGCGCTCTTGAGCGTCTACGGGGTGCTGTTCCATTCGCCGCTGGTCTGGTGGCTGGGGCAGCCCCTGGTGCTCGATCAGCAGCCCCGGCCGGCTCAGGCCATCGTGGTGTTCAGCGGCGATGGCGACCCTGCGCCCAATCACAGCGGCTACAAGCGCCGTGTGCAGGACGCCTTGCGCTTGTACCGGGAAGGTCTGGCGCCTCGCATCATCGTGTCTTCGGGATGGGACCGCGGGGGCACGACCGAGTCGCAAGTGGTCAGGGCCTTGCTCGTGGACCAGGGTGTGCCTGTCGAACGCATTCAGGTCCTGACGGAGACGCCCAACAGCACCTTGTCCAACGTGAGGTTGACCAGCGCGGCGCTGCAGCGGCAGGGCATTCGCCAAGTGCTGTTTGTGACCGGGCCCTACCATGAGCGGCGTGCGGCGGGCGTCTGGGCCCGACAGGCGCCAGAGATCGGCGTGATCACCGTGAAGGCCAGCGGCGTGCCACCCTCTGGCTCCTGGGTGGGCTCGTCCCCGCGCGTGATGTCGATGGTGGCTTACGAATATGTCGCCTGGGCTCGGTACTGGATGGAAGGTTGGTTGTGAACGTGGGAAGGACTCGACCCTTGAAGGTCATGCTGTCGGTCAACGCGGCCTGGAACGTGGTGAACTTCCGCGCCGGCCTGATCCAGGCGCTGGCCGACGCCGGCATGGAAGTGGTGGTGGTGGCGCCACCCGACGAGGCGGTGTCTCGACTCGCTGCGTTGCCCTGCCGCTACCTGCCATTGCCCATGGACAAGCAGGGCACCCGCCCGGATCGGGATCTCAAGCTGTGGTGGCGATATCGGCGCCTCATGCAAGCCGAGCAGCCCGATGTCTACCTGGGCTACACCGTCAAACCCAATGTGTACGGTTCATTGGCCGCCCATGGCCTGAACATCCCGGTGATCAACAACATTGCAGGCCTGGGTGCCGTGTTCATCCAGGGCGGCCTGCTGGTGCGCCTGGTGAGGCGCCTGTACGCGCTGGCTCTGCGCCGCTCGGCCACGGTGTTTTTTCAGAACAAGGATGACCGGGCCCTGTTCGTGTCGCACAAGATGGCGACGCCAGCCGCGACCCAGCTGATCCCAGGCTCGGGCATCGATCTGCAGAAGTTTGCCCCGGCGCCATGGCCCGAGGCGAGCGGGCGGCCCCTGCGCTTTCTGCTGGTGGCCCGCATGCTGTGGGACAAAGGCGTTGGCGAATACGTCCAGGCGGCCAGGCTGCTGCGCGCGGCGTTCCCCGAGGTCGAGTTCGCCTTGCTGGGCTTCCTGGACGTCGAGAACCCGGCGGCCATCAGCCGCAGCCAGATGGACGAGTGGGTGGCGGAAGGCGCCGTGCGCTACCTGGGGGTGACGGATGACGTGAGGCCCCATGTGGCCGCAGCCGATTGCGTGGTGCTGCCTTCCTATCGCGAAGGAACCCCAAGGACCTTGCTGGAAGCCGCTGCGATGGCGCGTCCCCTGGTCACCACGGATGCCGTGGGTTGCAGAGAAGTGGTGGACGACGGCGACAACGGCTACTTGTGCGAGGTGCGCAGTGCGACCAGTCTGGCCGACGCCATGCGTCGCATGATCCAGTTGGGTGGCGCCGAGCGGGCGGCCATGGGGCAGCGCGGGCGCGCCAAGATGGCGCGTGAGTTCGACGAAGCCCTGGTGGTGAAGGCCTACCTGAGCGCCATTGATCGGGCACTGGCCGAGCGCAAGTTGCCCAGAAGCTGACCGTCGATCACGAACCCGGGTTGCTGGCGCTCAGGCCCGCATCCAGGGCCAGCGAGTTGTCACGCCGACCCAGGGAGCCGTACAGCCCCAGATACATGGCCACGAACGCACTCACCAGGGCGATGGATGTCGCGTGTTGATTCCAGGTCATCTGGGCCCCGATCTGGCAACTGCCCACCAGCAACCACACGAAGGCGCTGGATGCCCCATGCTGCAACCAGCTGCGGTCTTTGGACCCCTGCAGGCCTGCCGCCGCCTTGAAAATCAGGTGATGGAAGTGCGCCATGTCGGGCGCGCCGCTGCTGACCTTTTGTTTGACGTGGCGGCGGTAGATCGAATAGATCGTCTCCCAGGCGGGGTACATCACGCACAGCAGCACGGCCCAGGTGGACACGCTGGGGTTGCGATGCAGCAGCAGCACGGCGCATTCCGACAGCCAGAAGCCGGCCAGGTAGGCACCGCCATCCCCCAGAAAGATGCGCCCGAAAGGGTAGTTCAACAGGATGAAGCCGCCCATGGCCGCCATGCCCCACAGGCAGAGCTTCATGACCAGCAGGTCGCCAGCTTGCCAGGCAATGCCCGCCAGCCCGGCCAGCATCAGCACCACGGCACCAGAAGCCAGGCCATTCAGGCCGTCGATGATGTTGATCGCGTTGGTCATGCCACCCACGGCGAAGCAGGTGAACAGGATGGCGGCAGGCATCCAGGTCATCAGGTCATCGAGGCCGGGCGTGTCCAGGCGCAGCAGCGAAGCGCCCAGCGTCCAGGCGGCCAGGGCCGCTGAGGCAAACGAAGCCAGCAGCCGCGTCCGCACCGACACCTTCTTGGTCAGGTCTTCGATCAGGCCTGCGCCGAAGGCCGGGATGGCACACAAGGCCAACTTGATCACCATGAGCCAGGTCGTGCCGCCCATGGCATAGCCCACGAGCACACCCATCAACAGCCCGGCCATCACGCCCACGCCACCCACACGAGGGACAGGATCCTGGTGGATCTTCTGGGCACCGGTGAGGTCATGGTCCAGCGAGAGCGGCCCATGCCAGCGCTGCGTCAGGATCAGCAAGGCGCACACGGCGAAGCTGGCCGCCAGGACGCTCATCACGCTCAAGGTCACGACGTTGGTGGACACTCAAATCCCCTGTGGTTTGTAGGCGCATGCCTGGGGCGCGCTGTTTCAGCCGGATTGTGCCATCGAAGCACCCCCCTGTTTGGGTGGTGGACGGCTGGAATTTGTGCCGCAAACAAGCATCTTTGACGCGCTGCAGCAAGCCCACATCCTAGTGGTACTGGGCGAGGAGGCAAGTCCGAAACGGCATGGATTTGTGGCTTTTTTGCGTTTGCGCCCGTCCGGCTGGATGCCGCCTGGCGAAATTGAATCTGGATCAAACCAAATAACCGGCGCCGCGTCGGTGCGGTTGCACTCAGAGGTCTGGATCGTCCAGCAAGTCTTCCGTCGTTGGCTTGGCCTCCACCCGATAGCTCTCGCTGGCCCAGGCACCCAGGTCGATCGCCTTGCAGCCCTTGCCGCAGAACGGCCGGTAGGGGTTGTCCAGGCGGTATTCATGCGGCTGCCCGCAGGAGGGGCAACGCACCATGAGCTTCTTCTCGGGCGTGGCGCCCGTGGGGTCTGCGGTGTTCATGCGCAGAGCGTCAGTTCGAACCCTGCGTCGATGTCAGACGCGATCTTGAGCTTGCCATCGCCTTCGGCGCGCATCAGGCGGATGCTGACCATCAGCCGGTTGGCACTGATTTCGGGGATCAGGCCCAAGGCCGGGTCGATGCGCAGGCGCAGCAACTGGAAGCTGCGGCCTTCCTTGAGGCTTTGGGTGTACTGGCCACAAGGCGCAGCCACCATGTGCGGGTGGCCGGCATCGCGCAGCAGGCCCAGCATCACCTTCAGGCCTTCGGCCAGCGGGGCCAGCGTGGCCACCCAGCCTTGCAGATCGGCCTGGCGCTGTGGGGAGCTCAGGTGCTGCCAGGCGTAGTACGAAGGCAGATCGAACTCGCAGGTGCCGCCGGGAATGTTGATGCGGCTGCGGATGCTCATCAGCCAGTCGTTGGAGGCCAGGCTGTGGCCGGCCTTGCCGGGCATCTCGAGCAAGCCGGTATAGGCCTGTTCCAGTCGGCCGAGCACCTCGTCCAGCGCGGCTTCCTGGATGGCCGGGTTGCCGCGGTAGCTGTTGAACTGCTGCTTGTAGCGTTCGATGTCACGCATCAGGTCGCTCTTCAGGTCAGCGCGTGAGGCGACGTCCATGATCTCGAACATGGTGGCCAGGGCGAAGTGGTGGTCCACCGGGGCTTCGCGCCAGATCAGGGTGGCCAGACGGTCGAACAGGTGTTCGAGCCGCAGCATCGTGCGAATGCTTTCGCTGAAGGGGTACTCGTAGAGGATCAACGCGCCACCTGATCACCAGTTGTGAGCCGTTCCAAACAGCCCTGGCGGGATTGTTCCACAGACTGCGCAAGCCGAAGGGCCGCGTGTCCAGATTGCACGATCAAAAAGCAGATGGCCTGGGGTTGCGGGCAACCGTTCAAGGGGCCGACCAGCCCTGCCAAACTCGCTCGACCTCGGCCCGCAACTGTTCCAGGCTCAAGCCTTCATTCAGGATCACATGGTCGGCCAGCGCCCGGCGCATCTCGCGTGTGGCCTGTTTGGCCAGCACCGCTTCCACCGCTTCGCGCGGCCAGCCCGAGCGCACCATCACGCGGGCGATCTGGGTGTCGGGCTCGGCATCGATGACCAGGATGCGGTCGACCTTGTCCTTCCAGCGGCTGCCGGATTCGGCCAGCAGGGGCACGTCGTAAACGATGTGCTGATCGGGGCGGGCCAAGGCGGCGCGCGTTGCGGCCTGTTCGCCGATCAGCGGGTGGAGGATGGCTTCCAGGTGGTGCAGGGCGTCGGGGTTGTGGAAGGCATGTTCGCGCATGCGCGCGCGGTGCATGGCGCCGTGTTCATCGATGAAATCAGGGCCGAAGTGGCGGGCGATGGCGCCGATGGCCGCGCCGCCCGGTGCCGTCAGGCTGCGCGAGATGGCGTCGGTGTCGACCAGGTGGGCACCCAGGTCCACCAGCATCTGGCTGACGGTGGATTTGCCGCTGCCGATGCCGCCGGTCAGGCCGATCTGGAGGGCAGGCATGGTGGGCCCTTGGCCAAGCCGATTTTCAGGCCCAGCCCAGCCAGACCAGCACGCGCTGGTGCCCGGCCAGAGCCACGACCAGGCCGGCACCCGCCAGGAAGGGGCCGAAGGGGATGTAGACGCCTTCGCGCAACTGCCCGGTGAGCTTCATGCCGATGCCGATGATGGCGCCAATGACCGATGAGGCCAGCACCACGGGCAGGATCATGCTCCAGCCCAGCCAGGCGCCGAGGGCGGCCAGCAGCTTGAAGTCACCATAGCCCATGCCCTCTTTGCCGGTGGTGAGCTTGAACAGCCAGTACACTGACCACAGGCTGAGGTAGCCGGTCACCACGCCCCACAGCGATTCCTTCAACGGGATGGGCAGCCAGCCCAAAGCGGCGGCCACCAGGCCGGCCCAGAGCAGGGGCAGAGTGAGGTCGTCGGGCAGCAGGGTGGTGTCCCAGTCGATGGCGGCGGCGGCCAACAACACGGCCATGAAGCCGCACCACAGCAGGGTGGTGGGCTGATCACCGAAGGCGACGCCACAGGCGGCAAACAGGGCGGCGGTGGCCAGTTCGATCAGCGGGTAGCGCACCGAGATGCGCGTGCCGCAGGCCGAGCACTTGCCGCGCAACACCAGCCAGCTGACCAGGGGGATGTTTTCAAACCAACGGATCTGGTGGCCACACTTGGGGCAGCGGGAGGCGGGCTTGGCCAGGCTCAGGCGCGGGCTTTCTTCCGCCTGGGGCGCCGTTGCGGCATCCGGGTTGAGCATCGCCTGGGCATCGGCCTTCCACTGTGCATCCAGCATCAACGGCATCCGGTGGATCACCACATTGAGGAAGCTGCCCACGCACAGCCCCAGGACGGCCAGTCCCCAGGGCGTGAGCAAAAATTGAAGGGCCGGCGTGAGCGATTCAGGCATGCGATCGGGCAAAGGTGTCCGTGAGGATCAGACCACCTGGCCGAGCTTGAAGATCGGCAGGTACATCGACACGACGATGCCACCGATGATGGTGCCCAGAATGACGATGATGAAGGGCTCCATCAGGCTAGACAAAGCCTTCACCGATTCATCGACTTCTTCTTCGTAGAAATCGGCGGCCTTGCCCAACATCTGGTCCAGCGAGCCGGATTCTTCGCCGATGGCCGACATCTGCAGCACCATCACCGGGAACAGGGCCGTGGTCTGCATGGCCGTGGTCAGGCTGGTGCCGGTGGACACGTCTTTCTGGATCTGCTCGGTGGCTTCGGCAAACACGGCATTGCCGGCGGCACCGCCCACCGAATCCAGGGCTTCGACCAGGGGCACGCCCGCGGCGAACATGGTGGCCAGGGTGCGCGTCCAGCGGGCCACGGCCGACTTGAACAGCAGGGCGCCAAACACCGGCATCTTGAGCAGCAGGCGGTCCATGCGCTTTTGCATGGGCACGGAGCGCTTCCAGGTCTGAAAGAAGAAGTACAGGCCGCCGCCGATGGCACCAAAGATCGCCCACCAGTAGTGCACGAAGATGTCCGACATGGCCATCACGAACAGCGTGGGCGCGGGCAGATCAGCGCCGAAGGAGGTGAACACCTCCTTGAAGGCCGGGATCACGTAGATCATGATCACCGACACCACGATGAAGGCCACCACCATCACAGCGATGGGGTAGGTCAGGGCCGACTTGATCTTCTGCTTGATGGCGATCGTTTTTTCCTGGTAGGTGGCCAGGCGGTCGAGCAGGGTTTCCAGGATACCGGCGGCTTCACCGGCTTCGACCAGGTTGCAGTACAGCGCGTCGAAGTACATCGGCTGCTTGCGGAAGGCTGCGGACAGGCTGGTGCCGGTTTCCACATCGCCACGGATGTCATTGAGCAGCTTGGTGACGCGCGGGTTGGTGCTGCCGCGGGCCACGATGTCAAAGGATTGCAGCAGGGGCACGCCGGCGCGCATCATGGTGGCCAGTTGCCGAGTGAAGATGGCGATGTCCTTGGGTTTGACCGAGCCGCCGCTGCGCATGCGGCGCTTCTTGACCTTCTGGACCAGGATGCCCTGGCGGCGCAGCGTGGCCCCGACCATCGCTTCGCCACCGGCGCGCATCTCACCGCGCACGACTTTGCCGGTGCGGTCCTTGCCTTCCCACTCGAAGACGAATTCTGGTGTTTTGTTGGCGGCGGCCGTGGCCATCAGCTACTCCGGGTTATTCGTTGGTCACCGCGATGACCTCTTCCAGCGAGGTCAGGCCCAATTTGACCTTCACCAAGCCCGATTCGCGCAAGTCTCGCACGCCTTCGAGCTTGGCTTGCCGGGCAATGTCCACAGCGGTGCCCTGGGTGAGGATGATGCGTTGTATTTCCTCACTGATGGGCATCACTTGGTAAATGCCGACCCGCCCTTTGTAACCGTTGCTGCATGACGAGCAGCCCACGGCCCGGTAGGGTTTCCAGGTGCCGGTGAGGTCTTCGTCCTTGAAACCGGCGTCGAGCAGGGCCTGGCGGGGGTAGTCGGCCGGGGCCTTGCAGTTGTCGCACAGGCGGCGGGCCAGGCGCTGGGCCGTGATCAGGATCACGCTGGAGGCGATGTTGAAGGGCGCCACGCCCATGTTCATCAGCCGGGTCAGGGTGGTGGGCGCGTCGTTGGTGTGCAGGGTGGACATCACCATGTGGCCGGTCTGGGCGGCCTTGATGGCGATGTCGGCGGTGTCCAGGTCGCGGATTTCGCCGACCATGATCACATCGGGATCCTGCCGCAGGAAAGCCTTCAACGCGGTGGCGAAGTTCATGCCCGCCTTGTCGTTGACGTTGACCTGGTTGATGCCGGGCAGGTTGATTTCGGCCGGGTCTTCGACCGTGGAGATGTTGACGCCAGGCTGGTTGAGGATGTTGAGGCAGGTGTACAGCGACACCGTCTTGCCCGAGCCCGTGGGCCCGGTGACCAGCACCATGCCGTAGGGGCGCTGGATGGCGGCCATCAGCCGGTCTTTCTCGATCTGCTCATAGCCCAGGGCCTCGATGCCCAGCTTCGTCGAAGACGAATCCAGGATCCGGATCACGATCTTTTCGCCGAACAGGGTGGGCAGGGTGCTGACCCGGAAATCGATCGACTTGTTGCCGAACTTGAGCTTCATGCGGCCGTCTTGCGGCACGCGGCGCTCGGCGATGTCGAGCTTGGAAATGACCTTGATGCGCGACGCCAGCTTGTCCTTGATGGCAATGGGCGGCTGGGTCATTTCGCGCAGCTCGCCGTCGATCCGGAAGCGCACGCGGTAGTTGTACTCGTAGGGCTCGAAGTGCAGGTCGGACGCACGCATGTTGATGGCGTCGATCAGCATTTTTTGCAGGAAGCGCACCACGGGCGCGTCTTCGACTTCGGTGGTGACCTCGGCCGTGTCCGGCGCGGGCATGCCGAAGTCATCACCGATGTCGAACTCGAAATCCTGCGAGGCGATGGCCGCCAGCTGCTCTTCGGCCGTGCCATTGACCGAATCCAGGATCTTGCTGAGCTTGTCGTGTTCGACGATGACCCACTCGGGCGAGAGCTGGGTGGCGAACTTGATGCGCTCGATGGCCTCCTGGTCCGTGGGATCGGAGCCCGCCACGAACAAACGGCTGCCCCGACGCGACAGCACCAGCACCTGGTACTGGTTGGACAGTTTGTTGTCGATGACGCCCTTGGGCAGGCGGTTCAGATCAATGGCCGACAGGTCCATGACCGGCACGGACAGGGCCTTGGACAGGGTCTGGGCCAGGTCGTCGGGGTTGATGACCCCGCTGGCTACCAGGGTGGAAACAAAGCTGCGCTTTTGTTCCTTGGCGCTGCGCGTCAGGCTTTCGGCGGATTTGGTGTCCAACTTGCCTGCATTGACCAGCACGCGGGCGACGCCGGAAAGGGCGCCTGGGGCTTCAGCGAGGGTGGAGTCGGTGGCCATGTTGCCTTCGGGGGAGCCTTGGAATGCGGCGGGAGCCGGCTGAGTTTGCCATATTCGCGTCGGCCGCCCACCCGTTCAATCCAGGTACTTGTCGCCAGCGACAGATGGCGTCTTGAGCACAACGGTGGTGGCCGCGGTCACGGCCTCGAAGTCGGTGCTGTCCCCCGGTGCCAGCACGATGATGCTGCCTTCCGCGTAATTGACGCCGTTCATGCGCACGGTGCCGGCCGCAATGACCGTCACCTCTTGGGCCACCTTGTGGTGGTGCCGGACTTCCTTGGCGCCGGCGGGGTAGTGTTTGACCGCAACCTCGAAGTCCTTGGAAGGCACGACGGTGGGGTTGAAATCGCCCGCGAACCACCCGCCTGTCATGTCGGACAACTGGTAGACCTGCATGGCGTCACTTCCTCATTTCCTGGACCGTTTCGAAGTTTTCGAGCTGGCGAGTGGTTTTCAGCGGATGGTAGCGCCCGCCCTTGATGGTTTCGATGCCCACCCGTTTTTGCCTCAGCAACAGCTGGTTGATGGTGGGCGAGATGTAGTAGAGGCCATTGACATGGTCGTGCTTGCGAATCACATCCTTGGCGGCTGAGACAAAGTCCGAACCCTTGCGGTACCAGAAGAACGTGGCTGCGGCGGTGTTGCTGATGGGGCGCTTTTCCGCGGCTTGCTGCACCAAGCCGTCCGGCCCCGTCTTGACGTAGGAATAGCGGGGATGGATGGAGGTGAACGTGAGCACGCCGCTGTCCAGCTGCCGTCTGCGAAATCCGTCGACGATCGGTTTGAAATCCGTCTCGATGTATTCGTTGACACCCAGAACCAGCAGTTCCTGGTCGTTGTCGATCCGCTCGGCAGCGAGCAAGGCGGTACAGGCGGCCCCCAGGGTGTCACCCTTGGTGGACACGAAGCAGGCTTTGGGGTGCAGCAGGCCGGGCAGCTCGGCGATGCGGAAGGTGTCGATGTCCGAGCCCTGGCAGGCGATGCCGATCCAGGCTGGATCCAGCCCGGCACAGGACTCGACCAGGCGCTGGATCAACGGTGCGCCTTTGACCTCGGCCATGAACGCAGGAAAGGTGTCGCCTGCTGAACCGGCGGACTTGCCGCCGGCGCCCAGGACCAGCACGTTGATGTGGTGTTCAGCCATGGTTGACCTCCTCAATGCGTGCTTCGATGTTCCCGATGTTCACCTCTTGAACGCTGCGCACGCGCAGCAGGTGAGCGCCTGACGCCAGCGCGGCTTTCACCCCGTTGTCGTTGTCTTCGACGATCAGGCATTCCTGGGGGGACAGCCCCAGCCCCGTGATGGCGGCCAGGTAGATCTCGGGGTCGGGCTTGGGTTTGCTGACGTCTTCGTTGGACAGCATCAGCTCCAGGTAGCTCGCCAGGTTGGCCTTTTCCATCATGGTGACCACGGTGGACTTGATGGAGTTGGACGCCACCGCCATCTTGTAGCCGCGCGACTTGAGGGTCGACAAGGCCAGTTCGTGGGCGAAGGTGGGCTTGCACTGGGTGTGCACCATTTCCATGGTGTAGAGCTGCTTCATCTCGTTGATGAAGCCATGCAGCGCGCGGGGCAGTTCACTTTCAATGCTGAGCATCTCCAGCTTCCTGGAGGTGGGCAGGCCGTCGTAGGTGGACAGGTGTGCGTAGCGCGAAATTTCATGGCCGAACAGGCGCAAGGCACGGTTCAGCGCTTCGTAGTGCCAGTCTTTGGCCTCGATCAGCACGCCGTCCATGTCGAAAATCACAGCTTTGATCATGCGGGCTCTCCCAAGATCAGTTGTTGTGCCTGGTCAGGCAGGTCGGTGCACAGCGTCAGCAAGGACGCGTCCGTGAGGGTTCGCAGCGCTTGCCACAAGGGCAGGGGATCGCGGCGGTGAAGCTCTGGCGACACCAGGCAAACGGGCTTGCCCCAGGCCAGCACGCGTTCGATCTCCATGGCGTTCAGCCAGGGGGTGTCCAGCGCGTCCAGCCAGATGCCTTGGGCGCGATCCAGGTAGGCCGGATGGGGCTCGACCTCGCTGCATCGGGTGTAGGTCGGGTTGCCTTGGGCGAGGTGGCCGCGCATGTCAGGCACCGACATGTCGAACACGAACCAGTCCAGCCCCGGGAAGGCTTTCAGCGCGTCGTGCAGTGGCCCGGCCAGGCCGTCCGCCTTGATGTTGAGCGCCAGCGGCACGCCATGGCGGTGGGCCAGTGCCAGCACGGGCGCCAGAGGCAGGGCATCGGCGCTGCGTGGCATGTCGTGGGAGATGACCAGTTGCCCATCGAGGTCTCGCACATCGGTTTCGGTGCCATAGCCGTTGGCAAACGAATGCGCGAAAGCCAGCATGGAGTTCTTTTCGTGCGCCTGCCGCCACCATCCGCGATGGGAAATGATGCGCATGGCTCAGTTCCGCTTGAACTGATTTGACAAAGGCAAGGCCAGGAACAGATCCAGGTCTGCGGGGATGCCCAGGCCGTACATGCCCTGGGCTTCGCTGCCGATGTTGTGGATGCCCACGCGCTGGCCTTCCCGGATGAGCGCGTTGTAGGCCGGCGCCACGTAGAACTCGCCGTTGACCCGCTCATGGCGCGCGATCATTTTGTCGGCCGCGCGCACGAAGTCGGCCCCGTGCCGGAAGTTGTAGATGCCGACGGTGGCCTCGTCGGAGATCACTTCCTTTTCGACCACACGGGTGACGAGTCGGGCTTCGTCCAAGGCCACGAACGACCACTTGGGGTCGTTGGCGGTCATGGTCATGATCAGCCCGTCGAGCTGCCGGGCCGCCATGTCACCCAGGTACGTGTTGATGTCGCAGTCGATGAACTGGTCGCTGTTGGCGATCATCAAGGGCTGGTTGTTGTCGATCAGGTGCCGGGTCTTGAGCACCGTGCAGGCCGCACCTTCGGTCAAGCCATCGATCTCGATGACCTCGCCACCGCCGGAGATGGATGGCAAGTATTCGCGCAGGCCATAGGCCTGGGCATGCGCGGCCTGCACGATGAAAATGAACCGGTGAGGGGCGGAGGGCTTCAGGTTGCGCACCACCGCTTCGATCATCGGCGTGTCGTGCACCTTGATGAGCGGCTTGGGGTCGGTGTAGCCTGCTTTGGCGAAGCGGCTGCCAGCGCCGGCCATGGGGATCACGATGTTGAGCGGGGCCATACAGTGAGTCACATGAGGCAACGGTGGTGGGGTTGGACCACAGCACAGCGTTGCGACATGGGCGGGATCAGCCCGCGCGCTGTCCAGGCGGCATCTCACTGGGGGCCAAACGGCTACCGATGACTGTGCGTCTGGCGGCCCCGAGGCAGTCCGTGGAGAAGCGCGGGTTTCCTGGCCTGACTGTGTGGCTCAGCGAGGGGGGGCGATTCGGTTGAGCGCCTGGGGCTACAGCGCCGGTGGCGTCAGATATGAGGTCGTCCGAGGAAACCAGCCGTCATGGGGCAGCAAGCCATCCAATATGCCGCCACGACTGGCGTGGCAAGGCGTTGTGCGTATGGTTCGTCGCGTGGCCAATTTCAACTTTTGGCGAGTTGGCGACGGAGGGAACTCGGACCGCGTGCCAATGCATGGTGCAGATGGCACTCTGCTATGATTTCAAGAGGGGGTGCGCATGGAATGCCACCCTTTTTGTTTATCGGGTGGGCTGACTCTGTTTCGCAAGGCAGGCGCTGCATCCGGGATCTCAATCATGCAGAGGGCGGCACGAGGGTCGTGGGAATGTTCAAGAGGAAATTGCAAAAGATTCACGCCAATATTGCCGCCGCACGGGGGAAAACAAAAGCTGAGCGCGGAAAGATTCGTGACGAGGTTCTGTCTCGTTACAGAGAAGACTACAAGATCAATTCATGCCACTGCACGCCCAATGAAATTCAGGCGGCCATGCAGGATCTGATGTTTCCCAAGGAAATTGAAACGGCTGAAAAGCTCATGATTGTGCTGGTGCCAGAGCACGATGCCATGAGTGGCGGCATTTTTTCCTTCTTCTCGATCATCGGGCAGATGCGGAGGCTCAAGCGCGTACACGGGTATGAAGTGGCCTTGATCACGCGCCCCACCATTCGGCGCGAAACATATTTCAGAAATTCCAATTTCAGAAATTCAGAGCATGTCTTTCGATTTGATCAGCTTCTGCGGTGTCAGGCTGTCAGGGACTTGTACATTCATGTTCCAGAATATGCTGCGGCAGACTTTGATTTTGGGTTGGATGGCCCTGAGCTCGCCTACCTAAAATCCCGTGACACTCTGCACATCAATATCCTGAACCAGAACATCAAACTGATGCCGGAGCGAGATGCTTTTGCCAAGTTGCGTGAGTTGACGCCGAATGTGACTCAGTCTGTTGCGCATCACGCATATTTCAATCAGGACATGGCCGATCGCTATGACCTGCCGACACTGTTGTTGCCAGCCTATACGGATTTGAGTTCCTACCCGGCAAGCAGCTTGGGTGACAAGGAAAAGCTCATCATTTATTCGCCCGATGAAGCGCCGCACAAGCAGAGATGCCTTGAACGGATCGCGGCAGAGTTGCCTGATTTCAAGTTGCAGGAAATCCGTGGCATCACCTTTGATCACTTCATGGATTTGGCAACGCGGTGCATGTTTTCAATCACCTTTGGCGAAGGGTTTGACGGCTACCTGGCCCAACCTATTCATCAAGGCGGAATTGGTTTCTCTGTTTACAACGAGGACTTCTTTCCTGGTGAGCATTTCAAGAAGTATGCCAATATTTTTGGCAGCGATGATGAAATGGTGGCGGAGATATCGGGCCGCATGCGGTCCTTGCAGGCCAACCCGGCCGCATATGCCGAGCTCAATCGGCAATTCGTGCTTGAATATGAGAAACTTTATTCTTTGGATGATTATGTCGAACAAATCAGGAAACTTTGCCTGAAACAGTTCGAACTTTACCCTCGCGAGAGGGTGCTGAACTGAGCGCCTAGGGGGAGGGGCTGACGTACAATCCAGCCGCATTACCGAGCCCCGTCAAAGGGGCTGGATTGGGTTGGGCGGAAATGGAATCGAGGTGTCATTCGTGAGCAATGCGGTCAAAATCGTGCTGTCAGGGCCGGGCCTGATCGGTCGACAGCACGCCCGTTTGATCCGGGCGAGGCCGGATTGCGAGCTTGCCGCGCTGGTGGGGCCGCCCACGGAAGAAAACGTTTCCTTCGCCGCAGAATTGGCCACCCCCTTGCTGGCCGATCTGGGTCAAGCGCTGTCGATCACCCAGGCGGATGCCGCGATCGTCAGTTCGCCCAACGCCTGCCACTTCGAACAGGCCATGTTGTGCGTAGACCGACGGATCCCCGTCCTGGTTGAAAAGCCGGTGACCGACGACCTGGATGATGCCCGGCGCCTGATGGGACACGCCGAGACGGCCCATGTGCCGGTGTTGGTCGGGCACCATCGCACCTACAGCCCCTTGCTGGAAGCTGCGGATGGCTTCCTGGGCTCCGAGCGGTTCGGGCAGTTGGTGGCCATGCAGGCTTCGGCCGTGTTCTACAAGCCGGCCCACTATTTCGTCGAGGGTGCCTGGCGCACCCGCAAGGGCGGCGGACCGATCCTCATCAACCTGATCCACGAAATCGGGCTGATGCGTCATTTCTGCGGTGAGATCCGGAGCGTCTTTGCGATGGCTGGCCGCAATGTGCGCAAGTTTGAGGTGGAAGACACGGTGGCCATCACCCTGGAGTTCGTCAATGGCGCCTTGGGCACCTTCCTGTTGTCCGACACCGGAGCCAGCAGCAAGAGTTGGGAAATGACGAGTGGAGAGAACAAGTCCTATCCCCACTTTGCAGACCAGTACTGCTACCACTTTGCCGGCACCCGCGGCTCGCTGGATTTTCCCAGCATGCAGGCCCGCTATTACGCCGACGGGGTGGACCCGTCGTGGTGGAACCCGTTCTCCGAGGAGCGCATTGCCTTCACGCCCGACGACCCGTTGCCGCGCCAGTTGGCTCATTTTGTCCAGGTGATTCGAGGTCAGGCCGCGCCGCGTGTGTCCGCACGCGACGGTTACATGAACATGTTGGTGGTCCAGGCCATCACCCGCTCCATCGCCACCCGTTCGGTGGTTGATTTTGGTGCCGATGCAGCCTGATCCGGCGGCATCCTGAAGAGAGCCCACACATGAAAGTATTGCTGTTGGATGCCGCATTTGCGGCGGCCCCGATCTACAACCATCTGGTGCGGGCAGGTCACGAGGTCTGGGTGATGGGCAACCGGGAGGCCGACTTGCTGGCGCGCAAGGCCGGAGAACGTTGGATCCAGCAGGACTACAGCCGGGTGGATGAGGTTCGTGCCCATGTCGAGCGCCTGAACATCGAAGCGGTGGTGCCAGGGTGCACCGACGTGTCGATGGACACCAGCCTCGCGCTGAGGATGAACCCCCAGTGGATGGATTCGCCAGAGACCAACAACGCCTTGTGCAACAAGGCGGCCTTTCGCCGCATTTGCGCCGAGTTGAAGCTGCCCGCGCCCATGGTGGTGCCACCGGAGGCCTTCCCCAGGCCAGGTCGTTTCATTTGCAAGCCTGTTGATGCCTTCAGCGGCCGCGGCATCACCGTGTTCGATGGCGAAGACCGCGCGGCTTTGGCGCTGGCCCTCGAAGCGGGGCGCCAGGCCAGCCGTTCGGGCGAGGCGCTGGTGGAGACCTTCTCCCAGGGCCCGCTGCACAGTTGCAGTGCTTTCATCGAGGGCGGGCGCATCCGTCAGGCCTTCTACGTGATCGAGGGCTCATCGGCCAACCCGTTTGCGGTCGATACCAGCCACCTGGTGCATGACGTGTCGCTGGCCTGCACGCGTGAACTGGAGTCCAGCCTGGAGCGCCTGTGCGCGGCCCTGCAGCTCAAAGATGGCCTGTTGCATACCCAGTTCATCCTGGATGGCGAGCAGCCTTTCATCGTTGAGCTGGCACGTCGTTGCCCCGGCGATTTGTACCCCCTGTTGATCGAATACAGCACCGGCTACGAATATGCTGCCGCGTATGCCTCTTACTTTGTTGGTGCCCGGCACCCGACTTCGGTGGGCACGCAACGCCATGTCCTGCGTCACACGGTGACCTCGATGGACGACGCCGTGTTCGACGGCTTGAGCATGAAGCGGCCCCTGGCCGTCCGCGCTTACTATCCGATCCAGTCCATGGGGCAGGATCTTTTCGCACGGCAAAGGAACCGCGCGGGCATCCTGTTCACGGAAAGCGCCAACAACGATGCCTTGCGACAGGACTACGAGGCATTCATGGCGCGTGACGCCTACGATGTGGCCTGGTGAGTCTTTGTCTTGCCTTGGGCCTTTCAATCCTTGACCTTCATACCCACTGACCCGGAGCCTGCTTCGGGCTGACGCCATGTCCAGACCGCTTTACGTGACGCAGCCGTTGCTGCCCGACCTGAATGACTTCCAGGGCTTGATGGCCGAAATCTGGCGCACCAAGATGCTGACCAACGGCGGGCCGATGCACGAGCGCCTGGAAGCCGAGTTGTCCGAGTACCTGCATGTGCCCACGGCCATGCTGTTCAACAACGGTACGATCGCACTGCTGGTGGCGCTCAAGTTGTTTGACCTGCCGCCTGGCAGCGAAGTGATCACCACGCCGTTGACCTTCGCGGCCACGGCACACGCCATCTCGTGGAATGGGCTCAAACCCGTGTTTGCCGATGTGTCTCCGGACACCCTGACGCTGGACCCGTCATCGGTCGAAAAGGCCATCACGAGCAAGACGTCGGCCATCCTGGGCGTGCACGTTTATGGCACGGTCTGCGATCTCGATGGCCTGCAGGCTGTGGCCGATCGCCATGGCCTCAAACTGATGTACGACGCGGCCCACTCGTTTGGCACCATGGTTCACGGCCGTTCGATTGGGTCCTTCGGCGATGCGTCGGTGTTTTCCTTCCATGCCACCAAGCTGTTCAACACGCTGGAAGGCGGGCTGATCACCACCAACCGTGTCGAGGACCGCTCACCGATTTACTTCTTGCGCAACTTCGGCATCAAGAACGAAGAAGAAGTGGTGTCGGTGGGCATCAACGGCAAGATGAATGAGATGCAGGCCGCCGTGGGGCTGCTGAACCTGCCCCTGGTCCGAGAAGAGCGCGCTCGACGCGCTGCACTGCGCCGCCGCTATCACGCGTTCCTGGGCGATCTGCCCGGCGTTCGACTTCAGCCGGCACAAGCTGGTGTGACCAGCTCTGAGCAGTACTTTCCTGTGGTGATCGATCCCAAGGTGTATGGCCGCACGCGGGATCAGGTGTATGAGGCGTTCAAGCAGCAGGGCATCTTCACGCGGAAGTACTTCCACCCGATCTGCACCGACTTCGAGCCTTACCGCGGCTTCCCCATTCACACGGCCCGCGATGTGCCCTATGTGAGTGAAGTGAAGTCCCAGGTCTTGTGCCTGCCCTTCCACAGTGGTGTGGACGATCAGGACCTGGCCGACATCCGTGCCGAGTTCCTGCGTCGCTGATCAGGCCTTGGACCAGGCGGCGATGTAGCGTTGGACGTAGGCGTCCACGCACGTGTTCCAGTTGAATTGCCGGGCCCAGGCCACGGTGCGCTGGGCGAAATCCGGCGCCGATGCGACCTCGCGGCCACGCTCGATCGTGGCCCGCATGCTGGGTGGATCGAAGGCGTCGAAGAACTGCGCCACCGGGCCTCCGATTTCCGGCAGGCTGGTGCAGCTTGAGAGGTACACCGGCTTGCCAAACAGCATGGCCTCGATCGGTGGCAGGCCAAAGCCTTCGGTGATGGAGGGGAACAGCAGGCCTTCGCAATGGGCATACAGCCAGGCCTTCTGGCCTTCGCTGACATTGAAGAAGAAGCGCACATTGTTGAGGCCCCGCTCCTGAGCCTGGCGTTGAAAGCCTTCGGTGTAGCCCGACTGGGGCCCCGCGAACACGAACATCTGCTCAGGCCATGTGGCGGCCAGATCAATCAGACAGGGCACATTCTTGTTGGGCGTCATGCGCCCGATGTGAAAAAGGAAGCCGCCCGATGGCAGATCCAGCGCTTCTTGAGGCACGGTGTTCAGCGCATGGACACCGTTGTAGATCCTGTGGGCCGGGGTGCGCAGGGGCGTGAGGCGGCGCAGGTCATGCAGGACATGGTCACTGATGCAGACGATCTCGTCGGCGCGGCGCAGCAGGCGGATCTGCCGCTGGAGGGCGCGCCAGCGCGAAAAGCCTTGCTTGGCATAGGCCATGTTGAGGTCATGCAGCGTGGTGATGCAGTGGCCCGTGCGCAGCGGGGGGCGCTGGCGAATCAGCTGGTGCAGGTTGTGCCAGACATCGAAGCGCAGGCCGGGGTTGTGCCAGTGGCGCTGATGGCGGGTGACAGGCAGGTAGGCCACCTGGTCGCCAAAATGGCCATGCCATGGCTCGGGCAGATGAAAGTGAACCTGCACACCATGGGCCCGGGCCAAGGCAGGCGCTCTTTCGGCGATTTGCAAACCGAACTGGCGCGCGTATTCGCCCAAGCCGTCGTGGAAATGCTGGAGTTCGCCGAAGCTGATGCCCAGGTTGCGTGTGCGGGTGTCCATGGGTCCGGATGGGGGGTGGTGGGGGTCAGCGCGGACGGGAGGCGCGCAACCGTTGCCAGGTGATCTGCAAGTGGAGGCGCATCGCATCGCCGCTGAAGCCCAGGCAGGCGCAGCGTTTGCGCAGCAGGGCCAAGGCGGTATCGGGCTGGCCGGTCTGGATGAGCCGCTTGATCAGGTGCCTGGCATCGGGGCTGCCAGCAAGCTCGCTCGGCAAGGCCTGGATGAAGGCATGCATTTCGGCAGCGGTGAGCACATTGGGCAGGTTGAACATCGCATGAAAGCCGAAGGCTGGACGCCACGGGCCGCGTTCGCAGGCAAAGCGTTGTGCCGTGGGCAGATCGGCAAAACGAATGCCGAAGTCACGTTGCAGCGTTTCGCGGTGGGTGATGGCCAGGCAGAGGTCTTCAGGGTTGTGGGCTTCCAGGTGCTCGCTTTGCAAGGCTTGCAGCAGCTTGCGCGAGCGCAGGGTGAAGCCACCGTTGCCCACCTGGCCGGCCAGCTCGCCGCTGACCCATGGTGCGCCGATGTAGTCGAAGGCCAGGAAGTCATCGGTCCACAGTTGTGCGTCGCGCACAAAGCCATCCCACTGGATGAGCAGCATGTGGCTGGTGTCCAGCAGAGGTGCCATGCCCTTGAGCACGTACTGCGAGTAGTCGTCAATGGAGCGCAGCGGGGCGATGGTGACGAGCTCGATGCCATCCAGGTCAAGCGCGCGGGCGGCGTCGGTGCTGATCAACACGCAGCGGGCAAAGGCCAGATGGGCCATGCAACGGCGCATGGCGTAGAGCGCCAGCTCGGGCGTGCGGGTGTCCACGCAGCACAGCGTGACCTGGCGCAGGTCACGGCGGTGGGCAGCGGGGAATGGGGCGGAGAGCATGGGCGCTGATCGGCTCAGCGGTAGGGGTCGGCTTGCTGCAGGTGGCTTTGAACGTAATCCCGCACGCCATCTTCCAGCGAGGTCATGGGGCGGTCATAGCCGGCGGCCCGCAGCTTGGCCATGTTGGCCTGCGTGAAGTACTGGTAGTTGGGGCGGATGCTTTCGGGCATGTCGACGAACTCGATGTTCACCGGCTTGTGTACGGCCGCGCCGATGGCCTGCATCAGGTCAACAAACGAACGGGCCTGGCCCGTGCCCAGGTTGAACACGCCGCTGACCTGGCGGTGGGCCATCAGCCACATCATCACGGCCACGCAGTCTTTGACGTAGACGAAATCACGCAGCTGCTGGCCGTCGGCAAAGCCGTCCTTGTAGGACTTGAACAACTTGATGGTGCTGCTCTGGGCGATGGGGGCGGTGTTCTTGGCCACCAGGCTCTTCATGTCGCCCTTGTGGTATTCGTTGGGGCCGTAGACATTGAAGAACTTGAGCCCTGCCCATTGGGGCGGGGCTTTGTCTTCGGACGCGCGCTCCACCGCCCATTTGTCGAACTGGTGCTTGGACCAGCCATAGAGGTTCAGCGGGGCGAGTTTATCCAGCGCATCGGGGTGCTGGTTGTCGTCGAATCCCTGATCACCGTCGCCATAGGTGGCGGCTGACGAGGCGTAGATGAAGGGGGTGCCAGTGCGGGTGCACCACTGCCACCAGGCCATGGTGGCGTGCAGGTTGACGCGCAGGATCTCGTCGCCATTGGTGGAGGTGGTGGACGAGTTGGCGCCCATGTGGAAGACAGCGTCGGCGCGGTCCAGTGTGGGCAGCAGGGCGTCCAGCTCGCGGTAATCGACCAGATCCAGGAAACGTCGCTTGGCGATGTTCTTCCATTTGCCCTGGGTGCCCAGGTCGTCGACCAGCAGCAGGTCGGTGCGGCCTTGAGCGTTGAGTTCGGCCACGATGTTGGAGCCGATGAAGCCGGTGGCGCCTGTGACGATGATCATGGTGGGGCCTTACAGGAGTGCTTCGACGTTGCGCGCGGGCAGGTGGCCGCCGGGGCCGTCTGCCGACTGGATGCGCACGAGGTTGGCATAGGTGCCGTTGAGGGCGATGAGCTCGCTGTGCGAGCCTTGTTCGATGATGCGGCCTTCGGCCATCACGCAGATCACGTCGGCATTGCGGATGGTGCTCAGGCGGTGGGCGATCAGGATCAGGGTCTTGCTGTGGCGCAGGCCTTCGATGGAGCTTTGCACCACGGCTTCGGATTCGGAGTCCAGGGCCGAGGTGGCTTCGTCGAAGATCCACACCGCCGCGTCGCGGTACAGGGCGCGGGCAATGGCCAGGCGCTGGCGCTGTCCACCCGAGAGCTTGCTGCCATTGGTGCCGATGTGGCTGTCCATGCCGTCGGGCTGGCTGCTGACGTGTTGCCAGAGGTTGGCGGCGCGCAGGCATTGCTCGATCCTGGCGCGATCGATGCCGATGGGGCTGGCGTAGGCCACGTTCTGGGCGATGCTGCCGTCGAACAGCACGATGTCTTGCGAGACCACGGCAAAGTGGCGGCGCAGGCTGGCCAGCTTCAGGCTTTCGATGTTGACGCCATCCAGCCGGATCTGGCCGGACTGCAGGTGGGCAAAGCGCAGCAGGGTGCTGACCACGGTGCTCTTGCCGGCACCGGATGCGCCGACCAGGGCCACGGTCTGCCCGGGCTGGATGTGGAGCGTGAAGTCTTGCAGGGCGGGTGCGTGGCCCCCCTCGTACAACACCTCGGCCGCTTCGAAAACGATGTCGCCTCGGCTGGCCTGCAACTCCTGGGTCCCATGGTCGGGCTCGGGCTCGGCGTCCATGATTTCGAAAGAGCCGCGCGCGGTGATCAGGGCGCCGCTGACGGGCTGGTAGATGTCCGTCAGGTGGCGCATCGGCGAAATCGTCATCAGCAAAGCGGTGACGAAGGACACGAACTCACCCACGGTGGCCGAGCCATGGCTGGCTTGCCACAGCGCGAGCGTGATGATGATGGACACGCCGAACGCCGCGACGATCTGGGTGCTGGGCGTCACCAGGGAGCTGGTGGCCACTTGCTTCATCGTCAGGCGACGGTGCAGTTGCGCTTCCTTGTCAAAGCGCTTCATCTCGAATTCGCCTGCGTCGAAGGTGCGCACGACACGCCAGGCACGGGCATTGTCGTCCACCGTGTTGATCAGGCGTTGCTGTGATTCGTACTGGGCCTGCCCCACCTTCTTGAGCCGCTTTTGGACCGCCCGGATGGTGAGCCCCAACAGTGGCATGGAGACGAAGGAAATGATGGTGAGCTGCCAGTTCAGGTAGACCAGGTAGCCGACGAGCGCGATCAGCGACATCGCATCTTTGATGACCGAGATTGCCGACGAGCCCATGACGTTGGCGGCGTTGTTCGGGTCGGAGATGATCTTGGAGACGGCCAGGCCCGGGCTCATCTGCGTGAAGATGCGGGCATCGGCGCGCAGCAGGGCGCGCATGAGGTCTCGACGCAGGTCCAGCACGATGGACGTGATGCCGTACTCCATGGCGTAGGTGCCGGAGAAGTTCAGCAGCCCGCGCACCGTGAACAGGCCAATGATCACGATGGGCACGATCCAGATGGGGTACTTCAGGCCGTCCTTGAACCCGGAATCGATCAGCTTCTTGAACAGGGCAGGGATCACGGGCTCGATGGCTGCGCCGAGCGAGAACAGCGCGAACGATGCGATGAGCAGGCGCCAGTGCGGCTTGGCGTATTGGATCAGCCGGCTGGCGGTGTCGGACAAGTTCATGTGGGGGTGCGGTCGGCCGCGGCGTTGAGTAGGCCCAGGACGCGCTCAACAGTGATGTCGGACAACTTGGGCGCCGTCACGTTGTACATGCGTTCGGGATCCTGGTCGAGCGTGGGGCGAGCCCCGATGATGACCCAGCTGGGCGTGCCCACGGCGGCGGCCACATTGACCATGCCGGTGTCGTTGCCCACGCAGAAATCGGCCACCTGCAGGGCGGCGGCGCTCCCCAGCACAGGCGCGTCGACCACCGTGACCAGGCCATGGTGTTCCGACGCAGGGATCAGGGCGTTGATCTCCTTGGCGATCTCGACTTCGGCCGGGCCGCCCAGCAGCATGACGCCACAGCCCTGGCGGATGAGCGCCACGGCAAGGTCGGCATAGTTTTGCGCGCCCCATTGCTTGTGGGTTTCGCTGGTGCCGATGGCAAAGGCGTAGAGCGGCTTGGGCAAAGAAGCCAGGCGCGCCTTCATGGCCACGACTTGTTCCGGCGGCGGCGTCAGGTGCGGGACGATCGGGCGCGGGCAGTAGCCGTGGGCCACCATGAAGGCGCTGGCCTCGGGGTAGACGGCCAGGGCCGGGCCCTTGTAAGCCGGGATGAACGGGCCTTTGTTGAGGAAGATGCGCTGCAGGAAGCGGTAGCCAAAGCCCTGGCGCACGGGGATGCCACTGAGCCAGGCGATCAGGCCGCGGCTGGGCCGACCTGAAAACAGGATGACGCGTCCGAATTGGCGCTGTTTGAGTTCGTCCGCCATGGCCCGCATGCCGGACCAGCCCGCGTGGGCGCCGCGGCGCTTTTCACCCCGGCGGGGGCGGTGGTCGTGGTGGATGACCTCTTCCACCCAGGGCTCATGGCCGATGAAGGCTTTGGTCAACGTCGACGGCTGGGCCACCACGGTGAGCTTGCCCGCGTGGCTCTGGTCGGCGATCAGCTTGAAATACGGGATGTGCCAGATCAGGTCGCCAATGCCGGCGTACTGCAGCATGACCACGGTGCGGGGCCGGGTATCTGGGGAAGACGTCATGGATAGGGCGGTGGCGGCGCCGGGCGCCGGGTGCGGACAAACCGCTATTTTGCCTTGTGCGGCCGGTGGGGGCGCCGCGCGGCCTCGGAAGGCCAGGGACGAGGTGTTTGCACGGAGGTTTGCCCTGACAATACGGGATGGTTTCGGGGGCCGCCGTGGCGCCCGCACAGACTCGTCTCTATGACCGATCTTTTCTTGCAAAACGTGGCCGACCAGATCTCGGTGCTGCAGACCCTGCACACCTTGGCGGATGTCGTCAACCAGGCTGGCCGCGTGTCGGCGGCGGCCTTGCGGGCCGGTCACAAGCTGATGTTCTGCGGCAATGGCGGCTCGGCCGCCGACAGCCAGCATCTGGCTGCCGAGCTGACGGGCCGCTTCATCAAGGACCGCAAGCCGCTGGCGGCCGTGGCCCTGAACACCGATTCCTCGGCCCTGACCTGCATCGGCAACGACTATGCCTTTGACGAAATTTTTGCCCGGCAGGTGGCTGGCCTGGGCCGCCCCGGCGATGTGCTGGTGGCCATTTCCACCTCCGGCAACTCCCGCAATGTGATCCGTGCCGTCGAAGAGGCCCGCGCCATTGGCGTGCAGGTGATCGGTTTCCTGGGGCGCGATGGCGGCCAGCTCAAGGCCCTCGTGGACGTGCCCATCGTGGTGCCCAGCGCCGTGACCGCCCGCATCCAGGAATCCCACATCCTCATCGGCCACACCCTGTGCGGCCTGATTGAAGCCGAACTCGGACTGGCCTGAAGGAAGATGACGATGACGCAGATCCCGGGCAAGGCCCAGGTGGCCGCATGCCGCGTGCTGGTGGTGGGCGACGTGATGCTCGACCGCTACTGGTTTGGCGCGGTCGAACGCATTTCTCCCGAAGCGCCGGTGCCGGTGGTGCGGGTGTCCAGCGAAGAGGAGCGCGTTGGCGGCGCCGCCAACGTGGCGCTCAACGTGAAGACGGTGGGCGGCCAGGTCACCCTGTTGAGCATGGTGGGCGATGACGAACCCGCACGCACCCTGAGCCGCCTGCTGGAAGGCCATGGCGTGCGCACCGTGCTGGGCCGCGACCCGGCCATGCAGACCATCGTGAAGCTGCGCGTGATCGGCCGCCAGCAGCAGATGCTGCGCGTGGACTTCGAGCGCGAGCCCGATCACGAGGTGCTGGCCCAGATGCTGGGCGATTTCGAGCGCGAACTGGCCAGCCACGATGTGGTGCTGTTCTCGGACTACGGCAAGGGCGGCCTGGCGCATGTGCGCCGCATGATCGAGCTGGCCCGCGCGGCGGGCAAGCCCGTGCTGATCGACCCCAAGGGCAGCGATTACAGCCGCTATGCCGGCGCCACCGTCATCACGCCCAACCGCGCCGAACTGCAGCAGGTGGTGGGCGGCTGGAGCAGCGAAGCACAGCTCACGCAAAAGGCCCAGGCCCTGCGTGTCGAACTGGGCCTCACCGCCTTGCTGGTCACCCGATCGGAAGAAGGCATGACCCTGTTCGAAGCCGACCGCATCAGCCATGTGCAGGCCCAGGCCCGCGAAGTGGCCGACGTGACCGGTGCGGGCGACACGGTGATCGGCACCATGGCCCTGATGCTGGCTTGCGGCCTGTCGCTGGCCGATGCCATGGCCCATGCCAACCGCGCGGGCGGCCTGGTCGTCGAGAAGTTCGGTACCGCCACGGTGAGCTACGACGAGCTGTTCCCGGAAGGTGCAGCATGAGCGAAGCGGCCGACGATGGCAGCCTGATGGACAAGGTCTGCGCCCGCGAAGACGCCGCCGCACGCCTGGCCGAGCTGCCCCGCCCGGTGGTGTTCACCAATGGCGTGTTCGATGTGCTGCACCGCGGCCATGTGAACTACCTGCACGAGGCCCGCAAGCTGGGTGGATCGCTGGTGGTGGCCGTCAACTCAGATGCCTCGGCCCGCATGCTGGGCAAGGGGCCGGATCGCCCCTTGAACAAGGACACCGACCGCGCGGCCGTGCTGGCCGGCCTGGCCTCGGTGTCGCTGGTCACCTTCTTCGATGAGCGCACGCCCGTGTCGCTGATTCAGGAGGTCCGCCCCGACATCTATGTGAAGGGCGGCGACTACGACATGGCCACGCTGGAGGAGACCCGCGTGATGCGCAGCTGGGGCGGTCAATCGCTGGCCATCCCCTTCGTGGACGGGTTTTCAACCACCTCGCTGGTCAAGCGCATCCGTGCAGGCAGCGATGTCAAGCCGGCCCTGCGCAAGGCGGCCTTCCTGGATCGCGACGGCGTGATCAACCTGGACCGCGCCTATGTCCACAGCTGGGACGAGTTCGAGTTCGTGCCTGGCGCCGTTCAGGCCATGAAGGCCCTGAAGGATGCCGGTTGGGCGCTGGTGGTGGTGACCAACCAGTCGGGCATCGCGCGGGGAAAGTACACCGAGGCCCAGTTCCATGAGCTGACCGACAAGATGAAGGCCACGCTGGCCGAGGCGGGCGCGGCGGTGGACGCGGTGTACCACTGCCCCCATCACCCGGGAGGCCAGGTGGCCGAGTTCGCCCGTGACTGCGATTGCCGCAAGCCCGAGCCCGGCATGATCCTGCGTGCGGCCCGAGACCTGAACTTGTCGCTGGCCGAGTCCATCCTCGTGGGTGACAAGCCTTCCGACATCGCGGCGGCGCGTGCAGCCGGTGTGGGCAAGGCCTACATCGTGGCATCGGACAACGAGGAATCGACCGGTGATCTGGCTGGCGCCGATGCAGGCTATGACGACCTGAGTGCCTGTGTGAAAGACCTGCTGGGCACGTGAGCCGCCACCACCTGGACAGGGGACAGGGTCAGGCCACAGCGACTCAGGCCCCTCAATCTCGCTGGTCGTGCCAGCGCTGCACCAGCGCCTGATACACCCCCAGATTGCCCTGCACCATCGCCGGGATCGAGAAGCGCTGCATCACCCACTCGCGGCCCGCCCGGCCGTAGCTGGCACGGCGCTGTGGAGAGCCCAGCAACTGGTCCAGCGCGCCCGCCAGGGCCACCGTGTCGCCCGGCTCCATCAACTCGCCGTTGATCCCGGGCTGCACGATCTCGGGGATGCCGCCGGCCCGCCCGCCCACCAGCGGCACGCCACAGGCCGCGGCCTGCAACAGCGACACGCCCAGCCCTTCCATGAAGGCCGGATGGGCCAGCACATCCAGGCAGGGCAGCACCTTGTCCAGGTCCTTGCGGAAGCCTGGCAACTGCACATGCTGGCTCAGCAGCGGCGAGGCCTTGACCTGAGCGCTGATGTCATCGTGAACAGGCCCCTGCCCGAACATCAGCACCTGCGTTTGCGGGTGACGCTCCAGCACCGAGGGCAGTGCATCGAGCAGGGTCTGGTGGCCTTTGCGCGGGATGAACTGCGCCACCATGCCGACGGTCAGCGCGTCGGCCTGCAGCCTGAACTCGTTGCGGAACCAGTCGAGGTGGGAACGATCAGGCCTGTACTGGTCGGTGTCCACAGCGCTGAGCACGCAATGCAGCTTGGCCGTTGGCACGCCTTCAGACAAGAGCACGCGGCGGATGCCATCGGAGATCGTGATCACCTCGTCGTACAACCTGTACTTGAGCTTCACCACCCAGGGCTTCTCGGGGTTGTCCACGCGGCGGCTGAGCACCACGGGCACGCCTTCCAGTCGGCCCGCCAGGGCGCCCCAGATGTCGCTGCCACGCCGGCTGTGCAGGTGGACCACATCGGGTTGGACCTCGCGGATCAGCGCGCGCAGGCGGCCCAGCAGGCCCACATCGGCATCGCCCTTCATCGGCATGGACCGCACTTCAGCGTGGGGCGCGGCCTCTTGTGCGATGGCGCTGTCTGTGGGGCAGGCGAGCACGCTGTGCACGCCCAAAGCCTTCAAGCCGCGCAACAGGAACACCACCTGCAAGGCGCCGCCATACAGGTGCATGCCGGCTTCGACGTGCAGGACCTTCATGCGACCTCCGGCAGCGCCAGGGCGGCATCCAGCACACGTTGTACCGTCAGCTGGGCCATGCAGTCAAAGCGCCCGCCACAGGTGGGGTTGCGACGGCAGGGCGAACAGAGCAGGGCGTCGTACATGACGTGGGTGGTGCGGCTTTGGCCGTGCAAATAGGGGCGCGTGGAGCCGAACAAGGCCAGAGTGGGCACCTTGAGCGCCGTGCCCATGTGGGTCAGGCCCGTGTCCACGCCAATCAGGCGCTGGCACAACGAGATCAGCGCCACGCTTTCATCCAGCTTCAACTGGCCCACCAGGTTGCGCAGGCCCGGCGCCGTCTGGGCGATGCGGTCGGCGGCTTCGGTGTCGGCCGGGCCACCCAGCAGCACGGGCTGCCAGCCCTTGGCGATGAGGCTTTGGGCCAGCGCAGGCCAATGACCCTCGACCCAGTGCTTTTGAGGGCGGGTGGTGAAGGGGCACAGTGCCACCAGCGGACCTGTCAAACCGTCGAGCGCAGCACGTGCCTTGGCCAACGGCGCATCGCCCACCGCCAGGTCGAGCTGGAAACTGCCTTCAGGCGCGCCCAGATACCCCGCCAGGAAGCGGTATTCCGAGCCGATCACCGGCGCATCGCTGCCCGGCGGTGTGACCACTTCGTGCGCCAGCAGGTGGCTGCCTTCGCGGGCGATGATGCTCACGCGGCGCGGCGCGCCCGTGAACCAGGCCATGAGGCCACTCTTCATCAGGCCCTGGCCGTCCAGCACCAGATCGAACTGACGCGCGCGCAAGGCGGCCTTGAAGGCCCGCACCGCCCGCCACAGGTCACCCCAGCGTTTGGCCTTCTTCAAGGCTTCCCACTCGCCACGCGGCCAGATGATGACCTCATGCAGTCGCGGGTTGTGGCGCAGCAGGGGCGCACAGCCGGCTTCGCACACCCAGCTGATCTGGGCTTGTGGATAGCGCGCCTTCAAGGCCGGGATCAGCCCCGAGGCCATGACGATGTCGCCCAGCGCAGACAGGCGCACGATCAGGATGTGGCGCGGTTCGGGTGTGGGCTTGGGACTCATCGGGGCGAGGAACTGGGCAAAGCGCTGGGCAACAAATGGGTGTACAGATCGAGGATGGCCTGCGCCATGCCCCGGTCGGTGAAATGGGCCAGGTAGCGCTTGCGCCCGGCCAGGCCCCATTGTCGACCCAGCGCTGGGTCTTGCAGCCGCGCCATGCCGGCGGCCAGCGCCTGCGCATCGTTGGCTTGCACCAGACAGCCCGTTTCGCCGTCGACCACCACCTCGGGCACACCGCCCACGCGCGCGGCCACCACGGGCAGGCTGGCCGCCATGGCCTCGATGATGGACAGGCCCAGGGCCTCGCGGCGCGACGACAGCGCGTACGCGTCGAAGGCCGGCAGGATGCGCTGCACATCCTGTCGGTATCCCAGGAAGTGCACGCGCGGATCGCCCGCCACCCGTGCGCGCACCTCGTGGCCATAGGCGTTGTCGGCATCGCCGATCAGGTACAGGCCCATGTCGGCCTTGGCGGCTTCAGGCAGGGCCAGCCAGGCCTGGACCAGCAGGTCCTGCGCCTTGTCGGCATTGAAGCGTCCGGTGTTGACCCAGGCCCGTTGACCCGCCGGGATGCCCAGTTCGGCGCGCAAGGCGGCGCGGTCGGCCTCCGCCGGGCCATCGGGCATGCCGTTCCAGATGGTGCTCACGTTGGCCGCCTTGTACCCGGCGCCGATCACCGCCTGCCGCACGGCTTCGGACACCGCAATGATGTGCGCGCAGCGGCTCATGTGGGTGCGGGCCGTGGTGGCGTGGGCGGTGCAGATGGCCAGAGGGCGACG
>CANBUA010000017.1 GCA_947372535.1 Burkholderiales bacterium | reverse complement strand
CTCATGAACTCAGCCCTTTTGCGCAAGACACGGCGCCTGGCCCTGGTGATGGCCGGCGTGATGCTGGCCGCCCTGCTGGGGCCGGACCAAGCCTGGGCCCAGGCTGCCACGCCCGCCGTCGGCGGCGCCACCTTGCCGTTGATGGTGGGGCAGGGCGCCGGTGCCAACAGCTACTCGGTGCCGATCCAGACCCTGCTGTTCTTCACGGCGCTGAGCTTCCTGCCAGCCGCCTTGCTGATGATGACCGGCTTCACGCGCATCGTCATCGTGCTCAGCCTGATGCGCCAGGCCATCGGCGCGCAATCGGCGCCACCCAACCAGGTGATCGTCGGGCTGTCGCTCTTCCTCACCTTGTTCGTGATGGGCCCGACGCTGGACAGCCTCTACAAGGATGCCTACCAGCCCTTCGCGGCCAACCAAATCAGCTTTACCGAGGCCCTGGACCGCGGGCAGGTGCCGCTGCGCTCCTTCATGGGCAAGCAGACCCGCCAGTCCGACCTCAGCCTGTTTGCCAAGATGGCCAAGCTCCAAGGCGATGTCAAGCCAGAGACCGTGCCCTTCCGGGTGCTGGTGCCGGCCTTTGTGACCAGCGAGCTCAAGTCTGCCTTCCAGATCGGCTTCCTGATCTTCATCCCCTTCCTGGTCATCGACATGGTGGTGGCCAGCGTGCTGATGAGCCTGGGGATGATGATGCTCTCGCCCGTGATGGTGGCCTTGCCCTTCAAGCTCATGCTCTTCGTGCTGGCCGATGGCTGGAACCTGCTGCTGGGCTCCCTGGCCGCCAGCTTCGTCTCCTGAAGAAAGCGCTCTCATGGATCCGCAACAAGTCCTGACCGTGGGCCGCGATGGCCTCCTGACCCTGCTCATGGTCTGCACCCCCATCCTGGGCGTGGTGCTGGTCGTCGGCCTGATCGTGAGCATCCTCCAGGCGGCCACGCAAATCCACGAACAAACCTTGTCCTTCGTGCCCAAACTGCTGGCCGCTTTTGCCACCCTGGGCCTGGCCGGCCCTTGGATGCTCAGCGTGCTGGTGGACTACATCCGCAACGTGCTGCAATCCATCCCCAGCATGGTGGGCTGAGCCTTCATGATCACCTTCAGCGAAGCGCAGATCATGGCGTGGGTCACGCCCTGGATCTGGCCGTTCTTCCGGGTGATGGGGCTGTTCACCTCGGCGCCTGTGCTGTCCACCCGGGCAGTTCCCCGGAGAGTGCGCCTGGCGCTGTCCCTGCTGATCGTGGTGGCTGCGCAGCCCAGCCTGCCGATGATGCCGACCATCCCGCTGAACTCGCCGATGGCCGTGATGGTCGTGGCCCAGCAGGTGCTGATCGGCGTGACCCTGGGCTTTTCGGCACGCATCATCTTCGCGGCCATCGAGTTCGCCGGTGAAATCGTCGGCTTGCAGATGGGTTTGAACTTCGCCAGCTTCTTCGATCCGCTGATGGCCACCCAGGCCACGGCGGTCAGCCGCTTCTACGGCACCTGCGCTGCCTGGCTCTTCGTGGTCATGAACGGCCATTTGCTGATCACGGCGGCCGTGGTGCAGAGCTTCACCACCTTTCCCGTCGGACCTGATCCCATGATCGTGGTCAAGACCTTGCAGCCTCAGGTGTGGGGCACCGAGGTGTTCAAACTGGGCCTGTGGGTGGCCCTGCCCATCGTGGCCATGCTCACGCTGGTCAACATCGTCATGGGCCTGATCGCCCGGGTGGCACCCCAGATGAACATCTTCTCGGTGGGCTTCCCGGTGTCCATAGGTGTGGGCCTGGCCGGCCTGTGGTTGACCCTGCCGATGATGCAGGTGCCCTTCACGATGGCGCTGGAGCGCATGCTCGGTTACTTCGGCGGGTGATGGCGATCTGGCGGGCATGACCGCCGGCG
Organism: Burkholderiales bacterium; assembly: GCA_947372535.1. The sequence continues at coordinate 27,528 of CANBUA010000017.1, read as the reverse complement.
CTGTCTACAATCGGCGCCCATATGGCCACCAAAGCAAGTTCTTCCCCCAGCGCCGCCTACGGCGAAGCCTCTATCCGCGTCCTCAAGGGCCTGGAGCCGGTCAAACAGCGCCCGGGCATGTACACCCGGACCGACAACCCCCTGCACATCATCCAGGAGGTGATCGACAACGCCGCCGACGAGGCCCTGGCCGGTTTTGGCCAGCGCATCGCCGTGACCCTGCACATGGATGGCTCGATCAGCGTGGACGATGAAGGCCGGGGCATTCCCTTCGGCCTCCACCCGGAAGAAGGCGTGTCCGTGGTCGAGATCGTGTTCACGCGCCTGCACGCGGGCGGCAAGTTCGACAAGGGCTCAGGCGGGGCCTACAGCTTCTCCGGCGGCCTGCACGGCGTGGGCGTGAGCGTGACGAACGCGCTGTCCACGCGCCTGCAAGTGACCGTCTGCCGCGACAAGCAGGTGGCGCAACTGGCCTTCAGCGGTGGCGACGTGATCGAGCCCGTCACCGTGCGCCCGGCCACCAGCGGCGATCGCAAAAACGGCACCAACGTGCGCGCCTGGCCCGATCCCAAATACTTCGAGAGCGCCGAGCTCCCCCGCGCCGAACTGATGCACATGCTGCGCAGCAAGGCCGTGCTGATGCCGGGCGTGACCATCACGCTGACGCACGAGAAAAATGGCGAAGTGCAGACCTGGCTCTACAAGGGCGGCCTGCGCGATTACCTGACGCAATCGCTCAACAGCGAACCCCTGATCCCGCTGTTCGAGGGCGAACAATACGCCACCAACTCGGACGAGACCTTCGCCGAAGGTGAGGGCGCTGCCTGGTGCGTGGCCTTCACCGAAGAAGGCGCGCCCATGCGCGAGAGCTACGTCAACCTGATTCCCACGGTGGCTGGTGGCACGCACGAGGCGGGCCTGAAAGACGGCCTGTTCCAGGCGGTCAAAGGCTTCATCGAGATGCACTCGCTCAGCCCCAAGGGCGTCAAGCTGATGCCCGATGACGTGTTCTCGCGGGCGAGCTTTGTCTTGAGCGCCAAGGTGCTGGACCCGCAGTTCCAGGGCCAGACCAAGGAGCGCCTCAACAGCCGCGACGCCCTGCGCCTGGTCAGCACCTACGTCAAACCGGCTTTGGAGCTCTGGCTCAACCACCACGTCGATTACGGCAAGAAGTTGGCCGATTTGGTCATCAAACAGGCCCAGGCCCGCCAGAAGGCCGGTCAGAAGGTCGAGAAGAAAAAGGGCTCGGGCGTGGCCGTGCTGCCCGGCAAGCTGACCGATTGCGAAAGCCGAGACCTGAGCCTCAACGAGGTCTTCCTCGTCGAGGGCGATTCGGCCGGTGGCAGCGCCAAGATGGGCCGCAACAAGGAGACGCAAGCCATCCTGCCGCTGCGTGGCAAGGTGCTCAATGCCTGGGAGGTCGAGCGCGATCGCCTGTTCGCCAACAACGAGATCCACGACATCGCCGTGGCCATCGGGGTCGATCCGCACGGCGTGAACGACACGCCCGACCTGAGCGGCTTGCGCTACGGCAAGGTCTGCATCCTGTCGGACGCCGACGTGGACGGCTCCCACATCCAGGTGCTCTTGCTCACGCTGTTCTTCAAGCACTTCCCTAAATTGATCGAGACCGGCCACATCTACGTTGCGCGCCCACCGCTTTTCCGTGTCGATGCACCTGCGCGCGGCAAGAAACCGGCGGCCAAGCTCTATGCGCTGGACGATGGCGAGATGACGGCCATCCTGGACAAACTGCGCAAGGAAGGTTGCCGCGAAGGCAGCTGGACCATCAGCCGCTTCAAGGGCCTGGGCGAGATGAACGCCGAGCAGCTGTGGGACACGACCTTGAACCCCGACACCCGCCGCCTGCTGCCGGTCGCTTATGGCGAGCCAGGCTTTGACCTCACGGCCGAATCCTTCAACAAGTTGATGGGCAAGGGCGAAGCCGCTTCACGCCGCGAGTTGATGGAGTTGCATGGGGATGCGGTCGAAGTGGACGTCTGACGCCATTGCTCAAGGAGAATGGCGCGGCGATCCTCCCCTGTGCCGTCAAGCTTGAACAACAGGCCAGGCGATGGCAAACGCCTGGGCGCGCACTTCAATGAACCCGTCGGTCACATAGAGCCACAGCGCATCGTCCTTGAGGTGGCCCTGCGAGATGTGGCCGGCCCAATGGTTGCGCCTGAGCTCGATCACATCCAGCGTCGACGAGACGCGGCTCACATCCTGGCAGCTGATTTCTACCAGTCGGCGCTGGCTGGCATCGGCCGTCGGGTAGATCATGGCCAGGATCTGCACCGTGGCCACGGACCGCTTGTCCAGCCTGGTGCTCAGGCCGACGAGGTGGCCGTTCTGCCAGATCAGCTCATCAAAGCGAGAGGGGTTCATTCAATGCCTAGCAGTGAATCCAAGCCCAGCGGCAGCGTGCTCTGGATGATGCGTTTGGTCTCGATCGCGCGAATCGGCTGGCCCTTGCCATCGATCAGGTTGTCGACGAACTGGCCCACGCTGCGCCAGTTGGCCTCCTTGATCGCCGTGCCACCAAAGGTCACGACGGTCAGGCAATGCGCCTGCATCAGGGTCCGGCCATTGGGGATGTAGTAACCCACATTGGGCTGGGTGTTCATGCGCGCGACCCAGTTGCCCACGTCCACCCGCCACTTCTCGTTCAAGGCCTGCTTCTGGGCATCGCCCGCCATGGCCGCGATCTCCGGATAGAACTTGGCATAGGAGAACCCGGCATAGACCTGATCCTCCTGCTGCGTGGCAAAGCCCAGCCGGTCCTGCGGAAAGGCCTTGCCCAGGCCGGTGGTCAAGCTGCCCAGGTCATCGGCATCAAGCACGCGGGGGTAGCGCGCGTTCATCTTGCCCAACAGGCCATCGGCGCGGTCCAGGCCCCAGGTCACGCGGATTTTTTCTTGCAGCGGCTTGGAGGGATATTGCGCCAGGCTGCCACTGCGAGGCGCTGGGAAAAGCGGCCCGGAGTCCGCCAGCAAGGCTGATTTTTTCGGGTCGAGCACGGTGCGCAACACCGCGTAGTTGGCGCTGGCGCCCGCGCCACCGGCCGAATAGCCCGTGACCAGCAAGTGGTCGGGCCTGGGCAGGGTGGCCTTGAGCCAGCCGGCCATCGCCTCGGTGTTGATCGAACCCTTGTGCGCATAAGTCAAGGGGTTGGCGGCATCGGCGTCCGAGTACACGGCGACGGCATTGCCGGTGTGCACATCGCCGGTGCAATAGGGCACGAACACGATGTTCCAGCTTTGGGTCTGCACCGATTGCAGCGGGTGCACGCGCGCCTGGAAGGGCGTGGCCAGCTTGTGCTCGATGCTGCTCATGTAGTTGGCCGGGATGCCGTTGGGGTTGGACGCCGAGAGCGGGCCGTTGCCCTTGCACGAGGCTTGATCCCAGCAGGCGCCACCGCCTTCGTAGATCACCACCGTCTTGTTCGACAAGGGCGTGCGGTTCACGAAGAAGCGGTAGGGGCTGCCATTGCCACATGAGGCCCCGGTCGAGGCGGGCAGTTCGACGGCCTGCCAGGTGAAATAGCTGACGGCCTGGGCGGCGAAGGCCGGGGCGGCCAAAGCCAGGGTGATGAGGCCGTGGCGGCCGGCGGCGATCAGGGCAGAAGATGGGTGGGGCATGAGGCGTTCCTTGTCTTGCGGACGGATGCTGTCATTTTTTCGCCCACTCAGGCATTGGGCTCACGGGGTTTGCCCCAGCCAGTGAGTAACATGATCAAGGGCGCTTATTCGGCGTTGGTTGGGCGTGGGCTCTGGCATCATCGCCACGATGAACGACCTGCTGCCCACCATCCCGCGTCACATCGGCCTGACCTTGTCCTTGTGCCTGCTGTTGGCGGGCCTGCCGGGTTGCGCGGCGGTGACGGTTGCTGGCGCGGTGACTGGTGCCGCGATCTCCGTGGCCGGGGCTGTTGTCAGCACAGGGGTGACCGTGACGGGCAAAGTGGTCGGCAAAGCCATCGATGTGGCCTTGCCCGATGGCGGCACGGCGCAGGAGTGAGTCAGCGCGGTATCCCCCCAATGGGTGTACCGGCTCAGGGGTAATCCGCCGGTTTTCACGGCAGAGGCCATCTTTACACTCTGGGTGTCCCGTGTAGGCTCAGCCAAAATTGGCCCGCGCCTGCTCAAAACACAAAACACAAAACACAAAACTGACAGGAGCCTCCTTCATGAAGCCATCCACCCTGGTCATCGCCTTGGCGCTTTCTTTCCCGGCCTGGTCGCACGCCGACATCGTGACGGTGCAAATGAACGGCACGATCACCTCCAAAGAGACTTTTTTCGACGGCTGGGATCCCAGCGCGTATCCGGACTTGACCGAGCAAAACCGCGCGGATGTGAACCAGGCGATGGCCCATCTGGCCGTTGGGCAAAGCTTCAGCGCCACCATCACGGTGGACGCTGGTGCTGCGGTGTTCACGCCCACTCTCCTCGATTCTTTCTACGAGGTCGTGAACAAGGACCTGGTCACAGATCGCGACACCATCATCCCTGAGGGGGACCTGAGTCTCTCTCCGAGGCTTCGGAACAGCTTGGGTCCTGTGGGTGAAAACCAGGTGGTGGTCAAAGCCCTGTTGCCCACGCCCCTTCAAATCGGCGGTCATTTTGGCAACGCCCCCTACACCCTTGGCGTGGTCATTCCCGACGCTGGCGTGGACTTCACTTATTCGACCCAGTCGACCTGGAGCGATGCCAGTTTCTCAACCTACTACCAAGGTTTCAAAAGAGCCATTGATCCGACCACATCCAGGGTTGTACTCGTTGAACAGGAGAGCACCCTTCTCGTCTCGAATTTTGCTGGCTATTACCGGCCCCCTGGTCGTCCCCGAGACCTCACGCTGGCGCAAACGACCTATGGGTTGAGCGCCGGCTTCCTCATGGAGGACGGTTATCTGTACGCGGAGAATGATCTGGCCACGGTCCTCCAGAACTTCACGTTCACACCTCAGAGCTCACGGCTGTCGGTCAGTGATGAGCTCTGCAGAATGGCCAAGCCTTTCGGCGCTGCGCTGGAGTGCGGCTTTGTCGACCTTGACATCACTTCCGTGGTGGTCAGCGCTGTGGTGCCTGAGCCTGGCACCTTCGCGCTGATGGGCCTGGGCTTGGTGGGCATCGCAGGTCTGGCCCGCCGCCGCCAGCGCGATCGCTGATCCACGCACGCAGCGCGCTCAGCGCTTGTCGCCACCCATGAACAGGTTGACGAGGGCGTCCGCGCCCAGCGGCAGCGCGTCCTGCAAGATGCGCTGGCTTTCGATGGCGCGCATCGGCTGACCTTGACCGTCGATCAAGTTGTCGAGGAACTGGCCGACGTTGCGCCAGCCAGCCTCCTTGATCGCCGTCCCCCAGAAGGCGAAGGTGGTCAGGCCGTGTGACTTGAAGAGCACGCGGCCATTGGGGATGTAGTAGCCCACATTGGGCTGCGCATTCATCTGCAACACCCAGTTGCCGATATCCTGGCGCCACTTTTCGTTGAGGCGCTGGCTTCGGTCCTGGCCGGTGCTGGCGACGATGTCGGGGTAGAACCTCGAGTAGGAGTAGTCGGCGTAGACACCGTCCTCCTGCTGGGTGGCAAAACCAAAACGATCTTGTGGGAAGGCACGGCCCAGGCCAGTCGTCATGCTGCCCAGATCGTTGGCGTCGAAGCGGCCAGGGTAGCGTGCACTCAATTGGCCCAACAGGCCATCGACCAGGCCCAGTCCCCATGCCTGGTTGATCAAGCGATGCAAAGGCAGGGAAGGGTATCGCGAGGGCGCCGTGTCGTTGACTGGATCGCCGCGATCACCGCGAGGTGCTGGGAACAGCGGGCCTGCATCGGCCAGCAAGGCTGATTGTTTGGGATTCAGTGCGGTGCGGATGGTGGCATAGTTCGCCGTTGCCCCGGCGCCTCCGGCTGAATCGCCCGTGATCAGGAGCTTGTCCGGCCGGGGCAAATTGGTTTTGAGCCAGGCCGCCACGGCCGCGTTGTTGACCAGCCCTCGGTGCGCATACGCCAAAGGCTTGCTCGAGTCTGCATCGGCGTAGACGGCCGTGGCGTTGCCCATGTGGACATCACCCGTGCAGTAGGGCACGAAAACGATGTTCCAGCGCTGCGTTTGAATCCATTGCACCGGATCCAGGCGTGCCATGAAGGGGGTGCCAATCTGGTGCTGGATGTTGGCCAGATACTTGAGCGAGATGCCGTCAGGGTTGGCTGCCGACAGCGTGCCGATGCCTTGGCAAGCACGTTGATCCCAGCATGTGCCGCCGCCTTCAAACACCACGACTGTCTTGTTGGTCAGGGGCGTGCGGTTGACGAAGAAACGGTAGGGGCTGCCATTGCCACAAGACGCCCCCGCTAAGGCTGGCAGGGTCACCGCCTGCCAAGTGAAATAGTTGGTGCCGGCTGCCTGCGTGGCCATGCTGAAGGCGGTGAGGCCCAATGCACGGGCGCAGCGGAACATGAACGCGACAGGCTGCCGACGGCGCATGACAAGGACTCCTGGATTAAGGGGCTCATTCTGGACGGCACTATCGGGGCAAGCACAGCGGGTTTGTCCTTCAGCGTGCAGCCTGAAAGGTTCGCAGGTAGCCCACCAAGTTGACGATCTTCTGATCGTCATAGCCCAGGCTAAAAAAACGCATCTTGGTGCCAGGCACCACCCGGTCGGCATCCTGGATGAACGCCGCCAGCGACTGCGCCGACCAGACGATCTTGGCGTTCTTCATGGCCGTGGAGTAGTTGTAGTCCAGCGTGGACCCGGCACGCCTGCCCAAAATGCCATTGAGCTGAGGGCCAAAAGCGCCGCGCGCTGAAGGCCCGACCTGATGACACGAGGCGCACGGGGCGAAGGCCTTCTGGCCAGCGGCGATGTCCACGGCCGGAGCCACTGCCGCCGCCTGATCGGCAGCGAGGAGGATCAGCGGCGACAGGATGAGCGCCCTGAATGCCTGCGCATCAGTCATGGTGAGGGCACGCGATCAGGCTTTCTGATAAAAGCCCTTGGTGTCAGGAAATGCGGATGTCAGGTCGCCGTCATCCGCACCCTTTTTTTGTCCTTTGATACGGATACCGTCGGCGCGCCCCACCACGTAGCCGCCATTTTCGACCGTGCTGTCAGAAATCGGCCGCTTGAAGTCGCCTGGGGCGACCCACGCGATGCCGTTCGCCGAGTTGACCCTGGCTGATCCGTTGTACGTGTGAGCCGAGGTCGCACTGCTGAGCGCTCGCTCGATTGTCTTGATCAAGGCGGCCTTGGTCACGTGACCGGGAAACATCGATTTGTTGTGATAGGCCTGTGTGCCGATCTTGAACGTCGCCACATGAGGGAATGGGCAGGCGATGGCGTCTGCCTTTTTGGCTTTGAACCAAGTGTCTGCCTCGGCCTTCTTGGCTTGGGGAACTGCGGTAATTTTGTATTCGGTGATCGACGAAGCTTTGTCCTGGGTGGCGTGACCACCGGCGCCGTCATTGGGCTCGATGGTGCCATTGGCCCGTTTGCCATGCTTGAAGATATGGCAGATCACGTCCTGGTCCAGGTTGTAGCGTTTTTTCATGATTTGATTCCCTGTCAAATGCTGGTTGAAAAATACGTCAATCGGCGTCAGATGACCATGGCATGCAAGTGTCACCACGCACATCTCTCCGATACATGGGCCAAGAATGTACCTGATCTGATCCCGGGCTCGGCAGTCCTCACTGGTTGAACGTCGGCCAAGCAAAAAAAGGCCGCGTCCTGGAACGCGGCCCTTTCTGAAGACCCGAGAGGGCCGTTAAATCACTTGCAGTTGCTCGGCGCAGCCTTGCCGGCCAGGCGGTCCAATGCCCAGCTCATGGGTGCGGTGGGGCTGACAGCCATGAGCAGGTGATCGCCCGTGGTGCGGTTGTATTGAACCTTCACGCCCTTGTCGCAGTAGTTGGTCACCAAATCGTCCACATCCTTGATGGGCATGATTTCGTCATTGGTGCCTTCATAGATGTAGAGCGGTGCACTGGGCGTGCGGCTGCCCATGTTGTTCGCTTCGATGATGGCAGCGATTTCAGGCAGGTCCAGGAAGTTGGCGTCCTTGAGGTACTTCGTGCTCTTGGTCAAGGCGTACTTGACCAGCATGTCGCTCTGGCCCTGGAACATGCCCAGCAAGCAGCGGTTGCCAATGTCCTTGATGGCCGTCAGACCAGCCGGTGTGGCGTACTTGGCCGGATCGATTTCTGGATAGGCGCGCGACAGACCAACCACGGCACCCAGGTAGACCGACGAGAACAGCCCGCCGTCGACCTTGCGGGCCACATTGGCGATGTTGACGGGCACACCACCCAGGGCGGCACCGACGATGTTCAGATCCGATGCGTATTCGGGTGCGACTTCAGCAGCCCAGCCAGTGGCATGGCCACCGCCCGAGAAGCCCATCATGGCCACACGGGCGCCAGCTTTCAGGCCGGACTTGTTGAAATTGATCGCAGCGCGGATCCCGTCGAGCACGCCATGGGCAGTGTTCAGGCCGGCGATCCATTGATTGTCCAGACCTTCGTAGTCAGACATGACGACCACGATGCCCTTGCGCAGGGCGGTCTTGACATAGCCAGATTCGAACAACTTGCCTTGGGCCGTCAAAATCGAGGGCGTGCAAGTTTGGGTCAGGCTGTCGTAGAACGACTGGTAGGACAAGACCTGGCGGCCAGTGGCCGGCGCAGTCTTGGGGACCAACACGGTGGTGACGGCACCAACAGCGTCGCCCGTTGTATTGGTCGTCACATACATCAGCTGGTAAGTCGTCGGCACATCGGACGAGTAGTCAGGGGCCGGGGTCGTGCGATAGCGCAGCACGGTGCCAGGGGCCTTGCCGTTCAATTCCGAGGCGGTGGGGGCCTTGTAGAAGGCATCCGTCAAGGGCGAGGCGGCTTTGCCGGCCGGGAAAGCCTGCTGTGCCATGGCACTGCCGGCCATGAGCATGACGCCGGCCGTCAGCGAAATGGCCGACACGATGCGTGTCATCAAGTGAGTTTTGGAAGGCATGTCAATTCCTATGGTTGTCGGTGAATCATCAGCAGAGCGGAGCAGAGAAGGGCGTTCAAGTGGCGTGAAGCCCGTGATGAATTGTTCGTGTCGGGCTTTGGGCTGTCTTGCCGCGATGTGCGGCTTCATTGCTCGAACATGCCAAACCTAGGGTTACCTTGGGCGTTCAAATGAGTGGCGCCATGGCGGGCTATCCCTGAACCACCACGGGAAGCGCCTGATGCTCGTGTGCCTGACATTCGGACACAATGCAGGCCATGTTCATCAAGCCCTTCGCCTTGACCGCCTACGATGGCTATACCGTCGGCATCAGCTATGTGCGGGTGTTGCTCGATTTCATCGATCACAGTGGTCATGCTGCAGAGTCGATCTGCACACCCAAACAGCTTGCGGACATCCGTCAAGCACCGTCCAGCGAGCGCTTTCCTGTCAATGACTGGCATGTCTTGATGGCTGCGGCTGAATCGTTGTTGCAAGACCCCTGTCTGGCCCTCACGCTGTCAGAACACTTCAAGCCCTGGAACACGGGCCTGGTAGGTTTCATGACCATGACCAGCAGTAATCTGCGCGAGGTGGGCAAGGTCTTGTCGCGCTACCACCATCTCCGCAATGACCTGGAGTCCGTGCATGGCAGTCTCCAGGGCGATCAGTTCGTGCTGGCGGTTCGGCAGGTGACGCCCTTGATCGATCCCCGGATCACGCTGCTGACCATTGGCGCCTGGGCATGGAGCGCCCGCCTTTTGACGGGCAAGCCGGACCTGGCGTTTGATGTCAATTTCATGTTCCCGTCTCCAGGCCAGGCGTCGAAGTTTGCTCGTGTGTTCGGCGGCACCGCGCGTTTCAATCAAGCCAGCAATGCGCTGATGGGGCCTGTGCGGTACCTGGATTTGCCAGTGCTTCAGCAAGAACCCAGCGTCAACCGCATCCTGCATGAGCAGGCCGAGCAACAGGTGGATCAACGCGCCATGAGCTCCGGCAGTTTCCTGGCCAGGCTGGAGAACTTGCTGGCCCTGCAAATGGGCGAGCAGGAGGTGACGCTGGTGGCTCTGGCCACTGCGCTGGACATGTCACCGCGCACTTTGCAGAATCGGCTTGAGGCCGTGGGCTTGAGTTTCCGCGGGGTGGTCGAGCGTGTTCGCAAGAACCTGGCCATGAAGTACCTGAACGACTCCCGCTTGTCGTTGCTTGAGATCGCATTGATGCTCGGCTTCACCAACCAGACCAGCTTTCATCACGCCTTCAAGCGGTGGACAGGTCAGTCTCCTGGCGAGTTTCGGCGCCTTCTGTCAGGTCCGTGATGCAGCGTGTTCTCATGACCATCCTGGTAGCGTGCATGGCTTGGCTGCCGGCCCTTGATGCCAGGGCCATTCCCTTGCAGGTGGATTTTCAAGACACCGACCTCAAGGTCAAGCTGGCCCATGACGCGCAGGTGCTGGAAGATGTTGGCGGTGATCAAGGCCTGGCGCAAGTCCAAAGCGATCAGCGCGGCTGGCGTAATTACCACGCCGATGTCTTCAACTTTGCCTTCAACTCGTCGACCTGGTGGGTGCGTGTTCGTCTGCGCAACGCGCAATCACACGAGGTCTCGCGCGTCTTGGACACCGGCTCGGCCTTGCAAGACAAGGTGGATGTTTACATCGTCCGCAACTCGAATGCGCCCATTGAGCACATCGCCACGGGTGATCGACGCGTTTTTGATGCCAGGCCTGTGGCCACCCGCGTCCCCAGTGTGCCGCTGCATTTTGAGCCAGGCGAGCAGGTCGATGTTTATATGAGGTTGGCCACGCACGATGGCCTGCACGAGATCGTCGCGCCCATTCTCTGGGAGGCCAGGGCCCATGCAAGCAGCATGCAACTCGAGAACCTCTTGTATGGCTTGTATTACGGGGCCTTGCTGACAGGTCTGGTCTACCACCTGTTCCTGTTTGCCGCCACGCGGCAGTTGAATTTTGGCCTGTACGTGCTGTATATCGGCGCGTTCCTTGTCTGGAGCCTGGCCTTCAAGGGCTACTCGTTTCAGTACCTTTGGCCCGGCTTGCCCGATTTCAACAACCAGATCCTGGCGATCTCGGCCAGCGCGTCCTACTGCGGTTTTGGGCTCTTCATGATGAGCTATTTCAACACCGAGCACCGCATGCCCAAGTGGATGAACAAGCTGATGGCCGGTGCGATTGCGCTCAATGCGCTGTGCATCATCCCAGCTTGCCTGGATCGGTACGCCCTGTCATTCGAGTTGGGCATCCCTGCAGGTGTCATCCTGATGCTGGCTACCGCCATTGTCGTTCCCATCATGGTGTTCAGTGGCTCCCGGCCTGCAAGGTACCTGGCCTTGTCTTTCACGGCGCTCTCATTGGGCGTGCTGCTTTACTACCTGCGCTTGCTGGGGATGGTGCCGTCCAACGCGATCAGCGAAAACGGCTTGCTGTTCGGTTCGGGCGCGCAGATTTTGCTGCTGGCCTTCGGCATGGCCGATCAGATGAATCAACTCAAGGAGGGCAAATTGCGCGCAGAGCGTGCAGCTCTGGCGGCGCAACAGGCCCTGAATCTGGAGTTGGAAAACCTCGTGAAAAGGCGCACGCAAGCCTTGGAGGCCGCCAATCAGCGGTTCATCGACATTGGCCGGCATTCGTGATGAGTTGATCGGCTCAAGGCCGCCAAGAGCCTGTGCTTGCACGTTCCGGGCATCGTCTGCTCAGCGTTGTCCCAGGAAGATGGCCCCAGTGGTCCGTGTTGCATCCACCCCGACCATGACCAGTTGCCTGGTCAACCCACCCGCAACCTGGTAGCTCAATGCAATGCCTCGAGCCGTCTGGCCAGGCAGAGGGCAGGGAGTGGCGCCAAACTGGAGAGACACATCGTAGACATTTTTACCAGAGGCGCGAGGTACAAATGCGCCAGTGAAACTACAGCCATTGAAGGCGCCAGTCACGTCCCCACGGTTGTTGATGGTGATGGGCACGGGCGCGCCACGAAGGTCGCTCAGGTTCCAACTGCCGACAATGCTTGAAATGGACGCTGGGGTGTCGTAGTTGAAGTTGGCGGAAGGAATGGCCGAACTCGTGAAGGTGATGATGCCTCCTGGAAATGTCATCGCCCCATTGAAACTGACGTCGGTGACATAACGTCCGCTCAATGTGCCGGCAATAGCAGGGCTAGAACCGAAATCCCGGTAATCTTGAGAAGCAAAAGTAAGGCTGTTTGAGACGCCCTGACCTTGGAGGAAGCCACTGATTAAAAATACACCGCCTGAATTGGCGCCATACAAAGTCCAGATTTCCCCATCCTCCAGCACAATGGTTTGAAATTCATAACCATTGTTGGTGGTGCCTTGATAAAGCCCTTCGGCCGTCTGATTTTGGCCGCCAAGCGGCGTGTACAAACTCTCGCCGTTATCACCACCTCCTCCGCCGCAGGCAGTCAGTGCCGTCGCCAAGATCATTGCCAAGGGAAGATGCTTCATTTTATGGATATAAATGGGGTGGCGAAAAAAATCAGGCAGGGGCAAGCCAATAACATGGCCATGAATGCCAAGGTATTGAACTGATGCAGTCAACTGAATTTCATGAGCACCCAATGGATGCTCGTCGCTTGAATGTCGTCCCTGACTTTGCAATTCCTTACATTAGAACATGCGCCAGTACGGAACCCAACACCCTAGAAAGGGGGGCAAACAACTGCGCCGTATTGACGAGGACTACGGTCAATGGCATCAACGGCGGCATCAGCAGTTCTCTAACGATTTCAATGATTGGCGCAGCCGCCGTCAAAGCTCGCAGAGGCAAGCCACCGGTGGCACGGCCACCGGCAGCGAGATAGGCGATTTGGGTCGCTGGCCTGAAGCTTGGACTGCGGCCGACAAAAGCGCATCAGCGTCGATGAAAGGCCAGAAGTAGTCCAAAGAAAAAGCCCGCTGGCCATTAGGTCAGCGGGCTCATTGTTTGGGTGGGTTCAAGAGCGACGATAAGGGCAAGGCTTGTCTTGCTGCGATGCCTTCAGGCGAGCATCAGCTATCTTTGAGGCCATAGGCGTCTTGCCTGTCTGTGTCCACTTGGCGATGGAAGCAGGGGCGTTGCCAACCAGGGGTGCCGCCATGACGGAACAGCCCGAAGCAGCCATGAAGAGACCCACGCCGTAGCTCAAATATCGGTTCATTGCATTGCCCTTTCGTTGAAAAACTCAGTGTGCATTGAACCCCCGTGGAAGGCAATGAGTAACCCCCCCTGAATGGATGAGATCAGTTTTTTCCTGGCACGCCCAGCCGAATGGCCCGTGAAAAATCAATGCCTGCTTGCGCATCGGTGGCCATGGCGCGGCCAGTGATGCGGCCTTGAGCACGGAGTGTTTTCATTTCATAACCAGGCATCAAGGCGCCGACATCATGAAGGTACTCGGGCAGATAACCTGAGGCCAACAGGCGATAGTCAAGCGGCAAGCCGGGCACGACTTGCCTGGCCAGTTCGTACACGATGGTCGTGCAGTTGGCGATCAGCGTGTTGTAGAAGCGTGGCTCGCGCGCCAGCGCATCGGCTTGGCCAAGGTAGGCCATGAACAGCGAGCGCATCTGCTCGGGCGCCAGGCGGACGCGGTAGAGGTAGACGTCTTCGCCGCGCACATTGGTGCGCACGCGCAGGATGTCGTGTTCATCGGCGGCCACCAAGCTGGTCTCGAACTGCCTGAAGAAGCCGCCAATGGCAGAAAATTGCTCGCCGCGCTCTTTGCGTATCTCGATCGAGAAGGTCAGGTAGCGACCATCCTTGAAGCCAAAGGACACCAAGGTGTGCGCAATCACCGGGCCCATCCAGTACGACGCCGCGACATCGACCGAGCGCAGTTGCGCCAAGTCATACCGGCGGGTTTCCCAACGCTGGGTGTAGTCGGTGTCGGTGCGCCATTCGAAGTTGCGAACGTTGTGCAAGGTGACCTGGCTGCCGTCGACATGGTAGGTCAACTGGCGGGCGACCTCGTCGGCCCACTGGCGGTTCTGTGACGGCAAGATCGTGTGCCACCACATCATCAGCGCGCCGAATGCCACGGCATAGGCCAGCAGTGCGCGAGCGGCGTGGCCTTGCCAGACCAGCTTGATGAGCAGCAGGCTGAGTCCAACCCAAATCGCGCCAGCGATGACCTTGCCGAACAGGGGGCCTGGCAGTTGGTGCCAGAGCGCCAGGCATGCCCAGATGGCGGTGAGCAGCAAAGTGAGTGTGACCGCCCCGCGGCCAACAACGTGCAGTAGCGTCTGAGTCATTGACGGGGATTATCAGGCGTGCCCTGGTGGGCAACCTCGCGCCAGCGCCTGTGTGACTTCGCTGGCAGACACAGCGCGGCAAACACTGGCGTTCTGCCCGCTCCACAAGGGGCTGAAATCTCCGCATCCTTCTCGTTCTGCGGCCGCGCGCAAGGGTGCCATGGCCGCCGTCGCGAGCGGGAACGCCGGGGCCAGGTTGTTCAATGCGCCGAGTTCTCGCATGGCCCGGTTGACGATGCCGCGCGCCGCGCCGCCCGTGAACAGCGTGGTCAGTGCGGTGTGGCGTGCAGCTTCGCTTTGTAAAGCGGCGCGATGGACAGGGCTGGTCGTGGCTTCATGGCAGAGCAAATAAGCCGTGCCTACCTGCACGCCAGCAGCACCCAGCCCAAATGCCGCAGCCACGCTTTGTTCATCGACGATGCCGCCCGAGGCCATGACGGGCACGTTCACGGCACGGACAATTTGTGGGAGCAGCGCGAAGGTGCCCATCTGCGTTGTGAGGTCCCGTGTGAGGAAGTAGCCGCGGTGCCCTCCGGCCTCTAGGCCTTGCGCAATGATGGCGTCCACCCCTCGTTCCTGCAGCCACAACGCTTCCTCGACGGTGGTGGCACTGGAAAGCACCTTGGCTCCCCAGGCGCGAACACGGGCCAACAGCGGTGGCGAGGGCAGGCCAAAGTGAAAGCTCACCACAGGGGGCCGAAATGGCGCCACCAGATCAGCCAAGGCTTCAGTGAAAGGGCTGCGGCCGGCGCCCGTGGTGATGGTGGCCGGATCAATGTTGTATTGATCGTAGAAGGGTGCCAGCGAAGCACGCCATGCTGCCTGGCTTTTTTCATCCACCGTGGGTGGCTCATGGGCAAAGAAATTGACGTTCCATGGCAGGCCGTTGCTTTGTGCCACCATCACGCTCAGTTCCGCGCGCAGGGCATCTGGGCTCAAGGCGGCCGCAGGAATGGACCCGAGCCCGCCTGCATGGCACACGGCCAGTGCCAATGCACTGCCCTGCACGCCGGCCATGGGTGCCTGGATGATGGGCAGGGCGGTGCCCAATTTCTGGGCGAGTGCGCTTGACGTCACGATTTTCGTGCCTTGCTTTGGCGATCGTATTTGTCCCAGTACCTGAACTCGTTTTCATGCACCTCAATGTCGAGTTCCATCACCCTGGCCTGAAGCCGCTCTTGTGCATCGGTGACGCCCTGGTTGTAAATTGATGGTCCGATTTCCTCCAGGAAAAATCCGAGGAGCGCACCAGCGGTCACGTTGCCGATGGGCTCATCCATGTTGGTACGAAAGTACCGCTCGATGGATGCGATCGCGGTCGCCCGTGTTTCCTTGTTCAGCTCGATGGTCACAAAAAGCCCTTTGCCTGAAGACAACGCTCATTTTGATCAGAATCTGTTGAACCTGCATGGAGAGACCCCACGTGCATCCACCTACTTCACTGTGAAAGGCGAACATGGACCACCAGGAATGGCAACTGTCGGGGACCGTTTTGCAAACCGTCTACAGCCCCAAAGGCACCATCGAAGGGCTGCTGCTGGACGTCGAGGGCGTGACGGTTCAATTCGTTTGCGAGCAAGATCTGTCGAGCGCTGTTCAAAGCCTGGCGCCAGGCGCTGAGGTGACTTGCACCGGATCCGTCCGGCCAAGTTCAGACAAGGGCGAGGCTCACCATGATGTGTACGACTTGTCCGGGATTGAAGGTCTGGTCGATCAAGCCCCTGAGGTGGCAAGCGGCCGTGTCGTGCGGATCAATTTTGCCAAGCATGGCGAACCCAACGGCGTCGTCTTGGATTCCGGTGATTTTCTCCATCTGAAGCCCTCAGGGATGAGGGCGGCAGGCTGGAAGGTCGGTGATCAGGTCTCAGCCAGTGGACCGCGACGCCCCTTGGTGGATGGCCATGGCAGCGTGGTCGAGGTCGAGTCGGCTTGAGTCGCGATCCGGTTGATGACGAAGGGCTCGCCCCCCAAGGCACTCAGTGCTGAGTGACGACGATAGGGGCGCCCTTGGTGATGATCATCGTGTGCTCATATTGCGCTGACAAATTGCCAGGCGCCCCCACCAAGGTCCAGCCATCGGCTGTCTCGGTCACCACACGGCTTTTGGTCGAGAGGAAGGGCTCGATCGTGATCACCATGCCTTCTTTCAAGAGGCGCTTGTCCGTCGGATCAAAGTAACCGGGGATGTGCTCGGGAGCTTCATGAAGGGCGCGGCCCACCCCGTGGCTGCCGAGGTTCTCGATGATCTTGAAGCCGTGGTGCTTGGCCGTTCGCTGGATGGCCCCGCCGATGCCGTTGAGGGGCTGGCCGGCGCGGGCCTGCTTCATGGCTTGCTCAAGGGCCGTGCGCGTGGCATGGCACAAGCGCGTCTTCAGGGCATTGGTCGGGGGCACGATGGTGGTGCCGCCGGTATCGGCGAAGTAGCCGCCCAACTCAGCGGACACATCGACATTCAACATGTCGCCAGCTCGAATCACGCGATCACCGGGGATGCCGTGTGCGGCCTCTTCGTTGATGCTGATGCAGGTGAAGCCTGGAAAGTCATAGGTGAGTTTCGGCGCTGATTGCGCGCCGTGTTTTTCAAGCAATTGCGCGCCGAATGCATCGAGCTCGCGCGTGGTCATGCCGGGTTCGGCGGTGTCGAGCATCTGCTGCAGCACGTATGAAACGATCTTGCCGATGCGTTTCAGTGCAATCACGTCGTCTTCGTTTTCGATGGTCATGTGGTTTCCTTGTATCAGGTGTCCGGGCGCTCATCAGCCCGGGGCCTTCTGGCTTGTATTGACTGCCCATTGCGCCGCGAATGCGCGTTGATAGGCGGGCCGTGCTTCACCTCGCGCCACATAAGCGGCCAGGTTTTGATAGGTGTCCAGCATGCCCGATGAGCGCAGCCGCAGAAGAACCGACACCATCATCAAATCGCCTGCGCTGAACGATGCGCCATCGAGCCAGTCTGCATCACCGAGACGGCGGGCCAGTTGATCCAGCCGGGCGCGGACGCGATCTTGGACCAGCGGCAGGCGATCCTTATGCCAAGGCTTGTCGCCTTCGAGCAGTTTAGCGTTTCCGAACTCAAGGATCGGCGGCTCCATGGTGTTGAGTGCAGCAAACATCCAGGTGATCGCGCGTGCCCGGGCATGGGCATCGTCTGGCAGCAGGCCTGCATGACCTTGGGCGATGTGCAACACGATGGCCCCCGTTTCGAACAGGACCAGATCGCCCTCCTCGTACGTCGGGATTTGGCCGAAAGGATGAAGCGCCAGATGTGCGGGCTCTTTCATCCCGCGGAAAGAAACAAGGCGCACCTCATAAGGTTGGTCCACTTCTTCAAGTGCCCAGCGGACGCGTGTATCACGTGCCAATCCTTTGCCGCCATCCGGTGAGCGTTCAAAGGCGGTGATGGTGATGCTCATCGTGAGGCTCCTCTAAACGATTATCGGCGCTTGCAGCAGGCGGGTCCAGGGAAAGCGCCCCCCTCAATGTAAGAGTAGGCAGTCCATGCTGTTTAACGATAATCGCACCCTTTGTACGCGGCGCGAGCCGACACTAAGGATGGAATGCGCAACATGAAGCATGAAAAAGCAGGACGTGCGGCAGTGGCCGGCATGGTGATCGGCGCCGGGATTTTGCTCAGCGCCTGTGGCGGCGGGAGCGGCGGCAACGGCAATACCAGCGTCAGTGGTACGGCGGCCAGCGGTCGGGCTTTGACCAGTGGCTCGGTGGAGCTGAGCTGCAAGGACGGCCTGAAGAAAACCGGCATCGCCATCAGCGCCACCGGGACCTGGGGCACGACGGTGCCCACCGCCAATCTGCCCTGCGTCGTGAAGGCTTCTGACGGCACAAGCACCTATTACGCCTTCACCGTGGGCAACGGTAGCAGCATTGTCACCAACGTGACGCCCCTGACCACGCTGACACTGGCCCAGATCCTGGGCGCCGTCCCCAGCGCCGTGTTTGCAAGCTTGAGCGCCACTGATCTGTCCAAACTGAATGAGACGGTCATCAATGCCGCCATTGCAGCCCTGAAGACGGCCCTCGATAGCTATGCCCTGCCAGGCCAGTTCAATCCGGTCACGAGCCCGTTGACGGCCTCCACCGGCAGCCAGACTGGTAACGACTACGACCGCTTGCTGGATCAGTTCAAGGCAGCCAACCCCGATCTTGACGCGCTGGTTAGCACGGCAGCCACCGGGACCGTGCCGACGCTGGCGACACCCAGCTACACACCTGCTGCGACCGGATTCAATGAGTTCTTCACCGCCTTTGCCGGTGACTACACACTGACCGTGGACCAGTCTGGTGCCGAAGGCAGCAACAATGCAGCCGCCAGGGCCCTGTTCCCGTTGAGCAGCCGCCGCACGGTGCACATCAAGAGCAATGGCGATGTGAGCATTGACGCCGAAGGCCGTACCCTCAGCTACTTGGCCGCGACGTACAGCGCGGTTACTGACCGCTTCACTGCTGGCGCCACCAACAACACCGTGCGCTACCGCGCGGGCAGCACCATTGATCTCTACATCACTTACGATGCCACCAACGGCAAGTTGCAGGTTGATGCGCAAGGCTTTGTGAACACTGAAGGGTATGCCTCGCTGAAAGGCGTGGTGCTTGCCCCTTCATCCACACCCTCCGTCACGCCATCCACGCCGCCCACGCTGACCAGTTTCACCCCAACCGCTGGCGTGGTGGGCGATACCGTGACCGTGACCGGCTCTGGGTTCAGCACCACCTTGGCCAACAACGTGGTGCGTTTCACCGGCAGCACCGGGACGGGCATCCAGGCTGCGGTGGTATCAGGCAGCGCCACCCAGTTGGTGGTGACGGTGCCGGCTGGTGCTCAAACCGGCCCGCTGACCGTCTACAACGGCGAAGCGGTGGCCACGGTCTCCAATAGCTTCACCGTGAATCCATGATCCAGCGGTGGCGGCAACTAACACCCAGGCTTGAGCACCAGCAGTTGGAATGACCTGCCGGTCACGGGCCTCACCTCGCCGCCGGGCCAATGCTGGCCGCTTTGCTCGTCCTGCTCGGGCTGGGCCGTGTCCAGCACCAAGTACCAGGCTCGGTCGGGTGGCACGGCAGGCATGGTGAAGGCCAGGTCCTCGTGCCAGGCGTTGAACAACATGAGGAGGGTGGCTTCTTCGGCGGGCTTGACCAGGCCACTGGCTTGGGCCCGGCCATCAAGCACGGCGCCAAAGCAGCGCATGTGCGTGTCCTCCCATTGCTCCCCGGTCAGCTCCTCACCATTGGCGCTGAGCCATTTCACATCCTTGACCTGCAGCGCCTCGTTCCACTCGCCGGTCAGGAAGCGGTTGCGTCGCAGCAAGGGCATGGTCTGCCGCAGGTGCAACAGTTTGCCCACGAAGCGCTGCAAGGCCTGGCCCTGCTCGTCCATGCCGTCCCAATCGACCCACGAGATTTCGTTGTCCTGGCAATAGGCGTTGTTGTTGCCTTGCTGGCTGCGCCCGAACTCATCGCCGGCGAGCAGCATGGGCGTGCCTTGCGAGAGCAGCAGGGTGGCCAGCAGGTTGCGTTTCTGGCGCTCGCGCAACTCGAGGATGGCCGGATCGTCTGTCGGGCCCTCTGCGCCGCAGTTCCACGAGCGGTTGTCCGAGTGGCCGTCGCGGTTGTCCTCGCCATTGGCCTCGTTGTGCTTGTCGTTGTAGCTGACCAGGTCGTGCAGCGTGAAGCCATCGTGCGCCGTGATGAAGTTGACGCTGGCCCAGGGTCGACGGCCACGGTGATTGAAGCGGTCGCCTGAGGCGGTGATGCGCTTGGCCAGCTCCGGCGCGGTGCCCGGCTCGCCTTTCCAGAACGCGCGCACGGTGTCCCGGAAGGTGTCGTTCCACTCGGCCCAGCCCGGCGGAAAGCGCCCGACCTGGTAGCCACCGGGGCCGCAATCCCAAGGCTCCGCGATGAGCTTGACCGAGGACAACACAGGGTCCTGGCGGCAACTGTCCAGGAAGCCGCCGCCTTCGTCGTAGCCGTGCGACTCGCGGGCCAGGATGGTGGCCAGGTCGAAGCGAAAGCCATCCACGTGCATTTCCGTCACCCAGTAGCGCAGGCTGTCTGTCACCATCTGGAGGACGCGCGGGTGGCTGAGGTTGAGGGTGTTGCCCGTGCCCGTGTCGTTGATGTAGTAACGCGGCTCATCGGGCATCAGGCGGTAGTAACTGGCGTTGTCTACCCCCTTGAACGACAGGGTAGGGCCCTGTTCATTGCCCTCGGGCGTGTGGTTGTAGACCACGTCGAGGATGACCTCCAGGCCGGCTGCGTGGAAGCGGTCCACCATGCCCTTGAACTCGTCCAGCGTCGGCTGGCTGAGGTAGCGCGGCTGCAGCGCGAAGAAGCCCAAGGTGTCGTAGCCCCAATGGTTGCTCAAGCCTTTGTCGAGCAGATAGGGCTGGTCCACGAACATCTGGATGGGCAGGAGCTCGACCGAGGTGACACCCAACTCACGGATGCTGTTGATGACCTCGTCCGTGGCAAGTGCTGCAAAAGTGCCACGCAGGTGCTCCGGCACGCCGGGATGGCGCTGGGTGTAGCCGCGCACATGCAACTCGTACATCACGGTGCGCTCCCATGGCACGCGCACGGCGGTGGGTTGTTTCCACTCGAAGCGTGAGTCGACGACCACGCACTTGGGCATCAGGTGGGCGCTGTCTCGGGTGTCGAAGCTCAGGTCGCCGTCGGGGTGTCCTATTTCATAGCCGAAAAGTTCAGGCCCCCAGCGAAGCTCACCTGCATGGGCCTTGGCATAAGGGTCAAGCACCAGCTTGTTGGGGTTGAATCGGTGGCCCGCCGTTGGTTCGTAAGGGCCGTGCACGCGATACCCGTAACGCGTACCGGGTTGCAGGCCGGGCAGGTAGCCGTGCCAGACCTCATCGGTGTACTCAGGCAAGCTCACACGCGCAAGCTCATGCTCACCCGATTCATCGAACAGGCACAACTCCACCTTGGTGGCGTGGGCGCTGAACAGGGCGAAGTTGATGCCATGGCCGTCATAGGTGGCACCACGGGGAAAGGGTGAACCTTCGGAGAGCTGACTGAGATCAATGTCCGGGGGCATGAGGGGCTTTCTTGTGTGGGCTGAACTATTTCAGCCTTGGCAAGCCGGATGCCCACACGAGGTCGTCCAGGCCCAGGGTTTGCTTTGGCTTGGTGGACCATCAACACGGGCACGACCACCGTGACTTTCCTGATGTTGTTCCTCATCCAGCAAAGCCAAAAAAAGGACAGGGGCCAAGGTACTAGGCCGCCAAAAGGAGGTTCATTCGATCGACGATGAAGGTCTGCCCTTTGATGCGGTTTGGTGCCATGGCGCCCAACATGAGTTGTCCGCCCCCCGTTAGTGCTTACTTCACCAGGTTCAAGACGTTCAGAAAACTGGTCCTTTGCCGAAATCAGTCATAGCCGTACACAGGCGGCCAAATTCATTGAGAATGAAATCATGTGACGTCAAGCCTGTGCTTCCTTCCTTGTAGTATCTAGACGCGTAGTATGAATATCTTCAATGGCTTGGCCGATCTGTTGGGCAAACTGAGGGTCAGCCGCAAGTTGATGCTGATTTATCTGCTTGATTTGACAGCGGTGATCTACATCAGCGGCATCCTCATCAACGAGAAATTCATTGCCATTGATTTCGCGCGCAAGGAGGTTCAAGGCAATGCGTATGTGGTCGAGGTGCGGGATGCTTTGCTGGACATCGCCAGGGCGGGCCTCAGTGAGTCACCGAACCAATTGCGCCCGTCCCGGATCCAGTCACTCTTGGCCGTGGAGGACAAGCTCGGCTCGGGATTGGGCAGCGCTGCGCTGGCCAAGGAGTTTGCCAATGGCGTGAAGGTGGCGGCGCAAGCTGCCCCGGCGGATGCCCCCAAGGCCATCAACACCGCGCTGTCCCGCGGGCGGGATTTGATGACCCGGGTGGGCAATCAATCCAACCTGATCCTCGACCCGGACCTCGACAGTTACTACACCATGTCACAGGTGGTGCTGCGCTACCCCGAGTTGCTGGAGATGATGCATGGCATCAACGAATTGCTTCGTGATGCGGTGCCTGCCACCGATCCACGCAGGCAAGACGTGCGCACGCGCTTTCTCATCATCGAAGGCAGGTTGAATGCCGTCGCACAAGGCATGGCACGTGATCACGCAGAAGCCCTTGCTGCTGGCGACATGGCGTTGACAGAAGCATTGCGACCCGCCCAGCAGCATCTGGCGGCCTCGATTGAAGATTTTCGCGATGCATCTCGCCGCTTGATCGACGAGGGGCCTTCGACGGCCAATCAGCGGGATGTTCAGATCGCTCAGCACAGGCTGTTGACCGATCTGCAATCCAGTTGGACCCTGGCGGGCCTCCAACTCGACCGGTTGCTGCAGCTTCGAATCGAGGGGCTGTACCACCGCATGGGGTTGCACCTCGGCACCGCCTTGACCTTGTTGCTCGCTATTTTGGGGCTGGTGACCTTCGTGGCCCGCCAGATTGCGCGTCCCTTGACACACCTGTCCACGGTGGCAGACACGGTGCGCCGCACGGGCGATCACACCTTGCGTGCCCAATGGCGCAGCGAGGATGAGATCGGCAGCCTGGTCATTGCCTTCAATGACATGCTGTCGCAGCTTTATCAAGAACGCGAGATTCAGAAAGAGCTCGCTGCAACCGCTCGAGCAGCTGAAGTCGAGCGAGCATTGGTCGCGTCCACCCCCATTGCCTTGGTGGTGACGGGCATTCCAAATCATGAGGTCTTGAACGCCAACCTGCCCGCCGAGGACTGGCTCAAAGGTGCCCGTTCCGACCCTTGGGAAACCGGCCTGGACCCCCAGGTTCGCCTGCGCTTTTTTCAAGAACTGCAAGATCGTGGATCGGTCGATGAGTTCGAAGTACGGTGGCACAGCGGCAGTGAGGCCAAGTGGGCCATGTTGTCCGCGCGAAGAATGCGCTATCAGGGACAGGATGCATTGATCACGGCCTTCTCTCCGATCAATCACCTGAAGGCGCTGGAGCGCCGTCTTCAGCTGTGGGCCAAGGTCTTCGAGGCCTCTGGAGAAGGCATCCTGATCATCGACCTGGAGCAACGCGTTCTGACCGCCAACCATGCGTTCATGTGTCACACCGGGCATGAGCTTCAGGATGTCTCGAATCAATACGCATCGATGTTCTTCTCCAGCGGCAATGAAGCGGGCCTGCCATCACAGCTGTGGCAAAGCGTTGCCTCCAAGGGCGTGTGGCAAGGTGAGCTGTGCATGCGCAGGAACAACGGGACGTTCTACCCAGCGTGGTTGATGGCCAGCGCCGTGCGGCAACCTCAGGGCGACTTGTCGCACTACATTTTCAGCACCATCGACATCACCGACCGCAAGAAAAGTGAACAGCGCATCCGTTTCCTCGCAGACCACGACACCCTGACAGAACTGCCCAACAGAACCTTGTGCATTGAAAGATTGCGCATGGCGACCCAGCATGCACAGCGCAGTGGCAAGAAGGTGGCTGTGCTGTTCATTGATCTGGACGGGTTCAAGGAGGTCAATGATTCGATGGGCCATCACGTTGGCGATGGCTTGCTTCGCTCCGTGGCCGGGCGTTTGATGGAGGCCGTTCGTGCGGGCGACACGGTCAGCCGTCTGGGGGGCGATGAATTCGTCATCGTGCTGGACGATGTCGTGGACATCAACGAGGTGGTTCACGTTGCCGAGCAGCGCCTCATGCCGTTGGTACGTCAGCCGCACCTCATCGACAACACAGAGCTTCAAGTTTCTTGCAGCCTTGGCATTGCCATCTACCCTGACGACTCCACCGACATCGACGAGCTCATGCGTCAGGCCGACACGGCGATGTACCAGGCCAAAGCTGGGGGCAAGGACGGCATCCAGTTCTTCACCGGCGAGATGACTCAGCGCGCGCAGGCCCGGCTGCAACTTGAAAACCGGCTGCGCCTGGCCCTGGATGCGGACCAGTTCTTTTTGGTGTACCAGCCCAGGGTGTCGGCTGCTACCGGCGAACTGGTTGGTGTGGAAGGCCTCTTGCGCTGGAGACATCCTGACCTGGGCATCGTCTCGCCCGCGGACTTCATTCCCATTGCGGAGGAAACCGGCTTGATCGTGCCGATCGGGGCCTGGGTGATCGAGGAGGGGTGCCGCCAAATCGCTGCCTGGCGGAACGAAGGCCTTCAGGCCATCAATGTGTCACTCAACGTGTCAGGCCTTCAGCTGCGGGAAGTCGGTTTGGTCGACACCGTGCGCGAGGCGATGGCGCGTCATCGCGTCCCCGCCGGCAAGTTGGAGTTGGAACTCACGGAATCCATGGTGATGGATGGCGCCGAACATCATCTGCAGCAAATGCATGCGCTCCGGGCGCTGGGCGTGGATTTGTCGATTGATGACTTTGGCACGGGCTACTCCAGCCTGGCTTACCTCAATCGCTTCCCGATCAACAAGCTCAAGATCGACCGCTCGTTTGTCCACGACATGCTGACCGATGCCACTGACCTGGCGTTGACACTGGCCATTGTGGAATTGGGCCACACCCTGGGCTTGCAAGTGGTGGCTGAGGGGGTGGAGCATGAAGAAGAAGCGGCCTTGCTTCGCGATGGCGGCTGCGATGAGCTGCAGGGATATTTGATTGCCAAACCCATGCCCGCACGCGACCTCATGGCGTGGGCTCAAGCGCATGAATGCCTGGTCGCTTGAGTCGTGACACGCGATCAGGCCGTGCCAAGTTTTTCAAGTAACCAATGGATCCAGCCGATAAGTTGAATTTGCGCCCCTTTGGCGCGTGGAGTTGCCCTTGTCTATTTCGACGACTTTGACTTCGACCTCGGCTCCTTCGGCAAGCACCTGGCCTGGGCTCAATGGCCTGTCGCTGAGGGCGCGTTTGTGCCTCGCCGCTTCGGCCTGCATCGTGGCCACCTTGCTGGTGACTGGCGGGGTGGTGGGCGTCAGGAGCAGCAACGAGGCGGAGTCAGCCGCGCGCCAGGGCGTTCGATCCACGGCGCAATACGCGGCCGAACAGGTGCAGTCCGACTTGCGGGCCACCTTCCAGGCCGAGGAGTCGCTGGCCGGTGCGCTCAAGGTGGCGCGCGAAGCCGGCAACCCGCCGCCGCGCGAGCAACTCGACGCCACGCTGCGGCTGTTGCTGGCGCAACAGGGCACCTGGCTGGCCTCTTACTCGCTCTGGGAGCCTAACGCGCTGGATGGCAAGGATGCCGACCACGTCAACAAGGGTCCGCAGGACGACGGCACGGGGCGCTTCATCTCCTACTGGAACCGCGGCAGCGGCGACATCAAGGTCGAACCGCTGCTGGATTACGAAAAGGCCGGCGCCAACGACTGGTACGACATCCCCCGCCGCACCGGCAAGACGACCTTGGTCGAGCCCTACCTGTACAAGGTCGGCGGCAAGGACCTGCTGATCACCTCGCTGGTGGTGCCCATGCAGGTCGGCGGCAAGTTCGTGGGCATCGTCGGTGTGGACTACCTGCTTGACGGCCTGCAGAAAAAGCTGACCGAGATCAAGAGCGTGGATGGCGCGCTGGTGCAACTGGTGTCGTCCGGCGGCAAGTACGTGAGCCATCCGGATCAAAAGAAGATCGGCATGGCCGCAGACGATCTCAGCCCCCAGGCGCTTGACAGCGTGCGGCGGGGTCAGCCGTACGAATACACCGATGCTGAAGGCCGCGTGCGTGTGCTCGCACCGGTCTCGCCAGATCCCGATGCCCAGCCTTGGGCGCTGTGCATCCAATACACGGAAGCGGCGGCACGCGCCCCGGCCGTGGCCACGATGAAGATGGTGGCGCTGATCTCCGGCGCCTGTGCCGTGCTGGGCGTGCTGATCATGCTGGCGCTGGTCACCGTGCTCACGCGCCCGCTGCGTGAATTGGCCACGACGATGACCTCCCTGGCGGGCGGCCACAGCAACTTGCGCGTGGAGCTGCCGGTGCGCGGCCAGGATGAAATGGGGCGCATCTCGGCCTCCTTCAACCAATTTGTCGCCAAACTGCGCGTGGCCTTTGAGGACGTGCGCAGCACCAGCGGCGCGGTCGATGGCGCCGCTGGCGAGATATCGAGCGGCAACCAGGACCTGTCGGCACGCACTGAGCAACAGGCCAGCAACCTGGAGGAGATCTCTGCCTCGATGGTTGAGATCTCACAGGGGGTGCAGAGCAGCGCCCAGACCGCCCGCCAAGCCGACACGCTGTCGCGACAGGCGGGCGAGACGGCGCAGCTCAGTCAGCGCGTGATGCAGGATGCCATTTCTGCCATGGAAGAGGTGGGCACGTCGAGCAAGCGCATCGCCGAAATCACCGCCGTGATCGATGGCATCGCCTTCCAGACCAACATCCTGGCGCTCAACGCCGCCGTGGAGGCCGCCCGTGCGGGCGAGCAAGGGCGAGGTTTCGCGGTGGTGGCCTCCGAAGTGCGCACGCTGGCGCAGCGCGCGGCGAATGCTGCCAAGGACATCAAAGGGCTGATCGGCGAATCGTCTTCCCGCGTCGAGCTGGGCACCGAGCGCATCAAGGTCTCCGGCAGCACTTTGGCCCAGCTGGTCTTGGTGGTCGATGAGGTCTCCGGGCTCATCAACACCATCAGCCACGCTGGCATGGAGCAAGCCAAGGGCATTGCCCACGTCGAGGCCGCCATTGGGCAGCTCGACGACATGACGCAGCAAAATGCCGCGCTGGTGGAGGAGGCCGCCGCTGCCGCTGCCTCGCTGAAGCATCAGACGCAGCGCTTGAGCGGGACGCTGGCGGATTTCATTTGAAAGGCGGCGGTATCGCCGGTGGCCTTGGTGGTCTCACAACAGGTAAACGGCACTGTATTTCTTGCGTCAGGGCCAGCAACGCTTGCCGGCTGTGAAGCACAAACCGCTCGCGCCGGGCGACCAGCAAGCCGGGGGAGGCGGCTGAAGGCGCGTCAGTTGCTACAAGAGGGCATGAGAGCCCTTTCCCTCCATCATGGCTACCTCCTTTGAACGCCTGAGCGCGCACATTTCCACGGCGTGGAAGCCGGGGCATGCGCCTGTGGCGCCACGCGCCTATCGCTGCCAGTGCGGCCGCCCCATCTTCTTTCGCAACAGCCGGTGTCTGAACTGCCAGACGGCCTTGGGCTATGAGCCCCATCTTGGCCTGGTCGTCCCCCTCGACAAAACCGAAGATGCACAAGAGGAGTTGTGGTCGATCATCGGCCTTCAAACCGGGGGTGTTGCGCAGCCAAGCTACCGGCGTTGCGCCAATTTGCTGACGGATGCCAAGTGCAATTGGCTGATCAAGGTGTCTGA
>CANBUA010000016.1 GCA_947372535.1 Burkholderiales bacterium | reverse complement strand
CAGGTCAACATGAAGCCTCAAAACAGTGCCATTGCACTCATCGTGCAATCTGCGCAAGAGCAAGTCTTGAGCGAATGGCTCACCGAGGCAGGCCTCGGTGTCAGCCGGGGTTCGGAGCAGGGCCGCATGGCCGACGCCAAGAAGGTGCTTGGGGCCTTTCTCGATGGCATCCTCGCCCATGGCGAACCAGAACATTTTGAAGACCAGGCTTGGGACAATTTGCGCCTGGTATTGGGTGACTTGTCAGCCGCCAAGGCCGCTCAAGGCGCGTCGGCCGGCGAAACCAGCTTGTTCGTGCTGTCAATGAAGAAACCCTTCTTCTCCCGTCTCCAGGAGAGCTTTCCAAACGATGCGAAAGCCTTGGTCGAAGGCATTTGGTGGACATCGACGCTGATCGACAAGATGGCCCAGTTCACCATCAACGCCTACCAGCGCACCCGCGAAGAAATCATCAATCGGCAACAGCAAGAGTTGCTGGAGTTGTCCACGCCCGTGATCAAATTGTGGAATGGCATTCTGGCCGTGCCCATGATCGGCACGCTGGACAGCAACCGCACCCAGTTGGTCATGGAGGCCTTGCTTCAACGCATTGTCGAGACCGGCTCCGAGTTGGCCATCATCGACATCACCGGCATCCCCACCGTCGACACCCTGGTGGCACAGCATCTGCTCAAGACGGTGACTGCCATCCGGCTGATGGGCGCTGAATGCATCATCAGTGGCATTCGCCCCCAGATTGCGCAGACCATCGTCCATTTGGGCATCGATCTCCAGGGCATCATCACCAAGGCCACCCTGGCCGATGCCTTGTCCGTCGCGCTCAAGATGACGGGTCACGTCGTCACCAAGCCCAAAGTCTGATCGGCCGACCATGGAAAGGATCCCGATTCTTCAAATGGGCCGTTGCCTGCTGGTCACCATTCAGGTGGACCTGCTGGATCAGACGGCCTTGGCCCTGCAAGACGACCTCGCCAACAGGATCGAAACCACGGGAGCCACCGGTGTCCTCATCGACATTTCGGCGCTGGGGATCGTCGATTCTTTCGTGGGCCGGATGCTGGCCAGCATCTCTGGCATCGCCCAGGTGCTCGATGCCGTGACCGTCGTGGTCGGCATGCAACCTGCCGTCGCCATCACCCTGGTCGAGCTGGGCTTGTCGCTGCACGGGGTTCGTACCGCTTTGAATGTCGAGCGAGGCATGCAAATGCTCGCGACTGCGGCGAAGGAGCGTGGTCATGACGACGAACTCTGACGGGGCCATGCCGTTGCTGGTCGAGCTCGACATCGTGCTGTGCCGCCAGGCGGTTCGCAAGCTGACCCAGGCGCTCAAGTTCTCGCTGGTCGATCAAACCAAGATGATCACTGCAGCCAGTGAGCTCTCGCGCAACACCCTGGTGTATGGCGGGGGGGGCGAGATGCGGTGGGAGTTTCTGAGTGAAGGTCTTCGAAATGGCCTGCGCCTTCATTTCGAAGACCATGGTCCTGGCATCGCCGACATGAGCCTGGCCATGACGGATGGCTGGACGTCCGGCAAGGGCATGGGCATGGGGTTGACGGGCAGCAAGCGCCTGGTCAACGAGTTCGAGATTCGCACGGCTGTCGGTGAAGGCACGTGCGTCAGCATCACCCGCTGGAAGTGAGGCCGTGATGTCCAAGCTCGCCTGTCATCAGGCATTCGATGTCTTTGACACCAGCCAGATCGGTGAAGCGCGGCGAGCTGCCGTGCGGCTGGCCGACGACCTGGGTTTCGACGAAGCCGCCGGTCTCCGCGTCGCGCTGGTGGTCACCGAGTTGGCCACGAATCTGGCGCAGCACGCCCATCAAGGCCGACTGATGGTGGCTGTTGTGGAAAGCCATGGCGGGCCATTGGTGGAGATCGTGTCGGTCGATGCAGGCCCTGGCATGTCCGGCGCATCGGATGCCGGATTGGGGGCTGTGCGTCGCGTGGCCAACGAGTTCGACCTGTTCTCTTGGCCTGAGGCTGGCACGGTGGTCATGGCGCGTGTGGGCGCCCACGGCCCTGGTGGCGCCGCATTCGGTGGCGATGGGCAGGCCGGACGGTTCCTGGTGGGTGCCGTGGCCCTGGCGGCCCCTGGCGAGGTGGTCTGCGGAGACTCTTGGGCCGTGACCCAGAGCGGCGGTCGGGCTGGGGTGGTGATCGCGGATGGGCTCGGGCACGGGCCTTTTGCCCAGGAGGCGTCCATGGCGGCGATGGCCGTGTTCAATGCGGATCCGCTGGCATGTCCCAGCGTGGTCGTGGAACGCATGCATCAGCCTTTGCGCATGACGCGTGGCGCTGCTGTGCTCATGGCCACCTTGGATGACGACAGCGGAACGATTGCATTTTCTGGGGCGGGCAACGTCGTTGGCCGCTTGATTTCTGGCTTGGCGGACCGATCGATTGCGTCTCAGCACGGGACAGTCGGCGTGCAGATACCGCGTTTGAAGGACTTGCAGTACGAGTGGCCCCCGCATGCCGTGTTCGTTCTTCACTCCGATGGGTTGACCACGAGGTGGAGCTTCGGGGCGGCCATCGGCATTCTTCAGCATCATCCGACGGTGATCGCGGCCTGGCTGATCAAGGACCACTGCCGAGGCCGGGACGACGCCACCGTCGTCGTGCTGAAGCGGCATGCCGGTTGACGGCTGCGGTGGACAGGATTTCATCATGACGAACCAAAGTGACGCCCAGCCGAGTCCCTCAGCGCTTGCGCTGACCGAACTCGAGCTGGCGAAGCAGCAGTTGGCATTGCTGCAGGATGAGCTGGACGAAACCAACCGTGGC
The DNA here is from genome assembly GCA_947372535.1 of Burkholderiales bacterium. The sequence goes on along the minus strand of CANBUA010000016.1, from coordinate 26,987 downwards.
GTGCTGGCGCTGTACGCCGAGCTGGACATCCAGGCCGAGCAACTGCGCATCGCCTCGCAACGCAGTGAATCGAAGTTCTTGACCATCTATTCGCAGGCACCCAGCGGGATTGCCTTGGTGAGCGATGCCGGTTTGGTCATGGATGCCAATCCCGCGATGCTCAAACTGCTGTCTCGGACTTTTGAAGAAGTCGTCAATTGCCAGCTGAGCGGGTTCGCGCCGTCGGAGTGGGCCCACAGCATCGATGCGTTTTCCGAGCATGCCGAGACCTCGCCAGCGGCCCAGCAACTGCCGATGTTTCGTCCGGACGGCTCACTGATCTACCTGGAGTGGAACGTGTCGGCACAGATCGAGCCTGGCGTCACCATGGTGGTGGCCACGGATGTCTCCGCGCGGGTCGAATTGGAGAAGCAGCGTGTCGAACGGCTGGAAAGCGAGCAGGTCGCACGTGCGGAAGCCGAGCAGATCAACCGCATGAAGGATGACTTCATCGCCATCTTGTCTCATGAGCTGAGGACACCGCTCAGCGCCATCCTGAGTTGGGCGCATGTGCTGAGAAAGCGGGGCGGTGCTGAGGAAACGATGAAAGGCATCGCGGCCATTGAGCGCAACGGCAAGACGCAGGCGCGGATCATCAGCGACTTGCTCGACATGTCCCGGTTGAACATGGGCAAGCTGCCCATGTTGTTCGCCTGGATCGATCCGGCGGAAGAGATCACGTCCGCCGTGAATTCGCTGCGGCCAGCTTTTGAAGACAAGGCTGTGCAAATCGAGTTTCGGACTCAGGCTGCCTATCGGGCCATCAGCGCTGATTCGTCCCGGATGCAGCAGGTGATCTGGAACCTGCTCACCAATGCCATCAAGTTCTCGGCGCATGGCGGCAAGGTGATCGTCGCGCTGGAAGAAGAAGCGCTCGGCCTGCGGGTCTTGGTGATCGATGCCGGGCAGGGCATATCCGCCGAGTTCCTGCCCTTCGTGTTCGACCGCTTCGCGCAAAGCGATGCGGCCACCAATCGGTATCGCGGCGGCCTGGGCCTTGGCCTGGCCATCGTCAAGCAATTGGTGGAAGCGCACGGTGGCGATGTCTCCGTGAGGAGCGAAGGCCTGGGCAAGGGCGCCACCTTCGAACTTTGGCTGCCGACCGACACAGGGCAGCCCGCAGAGGATGTGTCGGACGACGTCGACAGTGAGCTGCTCGATCCGATGGATCAAAGCCACTCGTTGTTGGGCTTCAAGATCCTGGTCGTTGATGACGATGCGGATGCCAATGCCATGCTGCAGATCATCTTGAGGGACCGGGGCGCGGTGGTGAGCGCGGCGTTCAGCGTCGGCGAGGCCCTGGAGAGGCTCAAGGTGTTTCAGCCGGATGCCTTGATCAGCGACATCGGGATGCCGGGTCAAGATGGCTATGACCTCATCAGCGAGATCCGCCGGATTGAGTCGGACAGGTTCAAGGACACCGGTGAACAACGGCGCCTGCCCGCCATCGCGTTGACGTCGTTCGGGCGTGAGCAGGACAAGCAACAAGCGCTGCGGGCCGGCTTCGATGTCCATTGCGCCAAGCCCTTGAAACCTTTGAACCTGATGCAGGAAATCCTGCAGCTGCTTCGGGATGGCCAGCAGGGAGCAGCCGGCCAGGTCTAGACGCGCGCCGGTCCTACCCTGTACGCCGAACCGGCACCGACGCCTCGTAGTCAGACAGCCAGTGATGCAGCCCGATCCATGCATACGAGGCATGGTCCACCAGGTGCTCCACCGGCGTGTCGAACTTCTGCAGCGTCCACATGGCCGCGACGTACGTGACCTGGCCCAGGAAGCCACTGGCGATCAGCTTGTGGTCCAGGTGCGGGGGCAGGTTGGGGTAGCGCGCTTTCAGGCGGCCTTCGATCAGCTTGGCGTACCAATCGAGCCGCGTACGTGCCACCTCGGTGCTGGTCAGGCTGAAGCTCATGGCGTCCAGCAGCAGGATCCGGGCACGGCGCGGATCTTCCTTGACGTATTCGAAGAAGGCGGTCAGGGCATGGCGGATCATGAGCACGGGGTCGGGCTCAGGCTTGAGCAGCACTTGCATGATCTTGTCGACCAGCTCAAGCGTCAGGCGCTGGCGCACTTGCAGAAAGATGTCGTCCAGCGATTCGAAGTGCTCGTAGAAATAGCGGTCCGTCATGCGGGCCTGCGCGCAAATCAGGCGCAAGGAGGTCTCTTTGTAGCCCTGCCGACCAAACACCTCGAAGGCTGCATCCAGCAGTCTTTCGCGGCGTTGCAGCTTTCTTTCTTGCGCGGACGCGCCACCATAGCGCCTGGGCAGCGCGGAGAAAGCAACGGGCAGAGGGGGCGGGATCTCAGAAGGCATGCATTCGTGTCAGGTGGCCAGCCAGGCTGGCTCTGCAAGTTACCAGATGACGGTTTGGGGCACAACGGTGGATACACCTTCCTGGCCCAGGCATCGATTGATCTGACAAATCGAACATTCGAATGCACAACTCTCACCCCCACTTGAATGGGTGCCAGCGCTGTCGGCCTTTTGTAAGGTGCGGCGGGCTCATCAAAAACCAAAGGTTCACCCATGATCAACCAAACTCCCTCCCTGCGCCGCTTGAGCGGTGCCGTCGCGCTGATGGCTGCTGCCGCCGCGCTGGTTCCGACCTCGGCCAATGCGCTCGATCCTCAGTTGGTGCCGTCGATCGGCGCTGACACGGGCCGCTTCACGCTGCCCATCCTCTGCGGCATCAAGCTGGGCACGCTGAAGGTGGCGCAGATCCGCGGCACGGTGGACATCGAGGGCATCGCGCCCGTTCAACTCGGCCCAGGCCAAGAGTTCTACTTGAGCCAAGGCAAGGGCGCGCTGACGCTGCCGGGTTGGCTTTCCGCACTGGGCGGCATCGTGGCCGTCAAGAAGGCTGACGCGGTGGTTGACAGCTTGCTGATCGGGGCCACGCGCTCGAGCCCCGCCACGGTTGACCTCGCCAAGCTCTACGACCTGAGCGTCACCGACGTGCCGGTCGATGCCGGCAAGGCGATCACCGTTGGTCTGCCCAAAACGGGCACCTTCCGCGTCGGCCCTTACTACGCGCCAGCTGATGGCCGTGTTCAGTTCCGCTTTGAAGGTGCCACGGCGAACGTGACCCTGAAGACGCCCGGCGGCCTCAAGCTGAAGGTGCGCGCAGAGTGCGTGGCCGACAAGGGCAATGCCTTGCTGTCGGTCGCGGTCGGCTCGCAAATCGATCCGAGTAAGCCTGCGCTGTGGGAAAACGAGCCGCTGTCCTACCCGCCCGTCGCGGCAGGCAACCTGATCGGTATCGTCAATGCACCTTACCGTTGCACGCTGGGTAGCAAGCAGTACAACGTCGGCATCGCCGTTGGTGGCGTGCTGCCGCTGGCTGTGAAGAAGGGCGGCACGATTTCGATCACGCAAGCGTCGGGCGCACTGACCTTGCCGGCCGAGACCGTCAATCAGATGTTGGACGATGGCATCAACACGATCCAGGGCAAGGTCGACGAGCTCCACCTGATCGTTGACAACGGCACGCCCGGCAACCCGAACGTGCTGCCCAATGGCACGAACATGCCTGTCACCGTGCTGCAACGTGACACCAAGATCGTCCTGTCTCTGCCCACCAACGGCACGGTCACGGCCGGCCCGTTCAAGCCCACGGGCACGAACTCGGTGGTCATCGGCCTGGGCGCCGCTGCGGCCACCTTCCAGTTCAATGGTGATGGCCAGAACGTCAAGGCGGTCTGCCCCAAGCCTGAGCCTGATGCACTGCTGGTGGATGCACCGGTCATCTAAGGCATGTCCGACGCCGACACCCGTGTGATGCGGGTGCTGGCGGTTTTTTTCGCAAGGCGCGCGTCGCTCGCGGTGGCTCTTCAGAGCTGCTGTAGGCGAGCGCGCCTTTGCTCAAGGCGTTTGACCACCTCATCGGCCAAAAGCCGCAGCATTTCCATCTGACTGGTTTCGAGTCGGCGAGACAAAGGCGCAATGACGCACAAGGTGCCCAGCGCGTGGCCCGCACTGCTCAGCAGAGGGGCGCCTGCATAAAAGCGGATGTTGGGATCGCCGGTGACCAGTGGGTTCGCGGCAAATCGTTGATCTTTGGTGGCGTCCTCGACGACCGTGACTTGGTCTGGCTGCTGAATCGCGTGCGCGCAGAACGCATGCTCGCGTGGCGTCTCCGTGGCCTGAACACCCACCTTGGCTTTGAACCACTGACGGTCGCGATCAATCAGTGATACCAGTGCGACAGGAGTCTCGCAGATGTCGGCGGCCATTCGGACCAGGTCATCGAATGCCGCCTCTGGTGCCGTGTCAAGGACGTTCATCGAGTCGAGTTCCGCTTGCCGCTGGGTTTCCGCCTGGGCATCATCGAGAATCGATTGGAGGACGACTGGCAACCCCCTGGGCTTGGTGGGGATGGCGGCGTGCATCGTCTGGGCGAGCATCGCGACGTCATAAGGTTTGGCCAGCAGTTGAAAACCGTGGTCGGCTTGTTCAAGCACCACATGGCTGTATCCGCTGGTCAGCACGACAGGCAGTTTTGGCCACCGGCGTTGAATTTCGCGACCCAATGCGATGCCATCCATCCCCGCCATCACCACATCGGAGAAAACCGCTGCAAACCTGGTGTGGTCGTGTTCGAGTTCCCGCAGGGCCTTCGTGGCCTCGGTGGCCAGGACAGTTGAATACCCCAGCTCCTTGAAGGTGGCATCGACGGCATGCGCCACCTCGGGGTTGTCTTCGATGATGAGCACGGTCCCACCAAGCACGGCGGGTAGGTCTGGGCGTGGCGTGAGCTCGGCTGCCTGCTTCAGCGCAGTCTGTGCCAAGGGGAAATAAAGCGTGAATGATGTCCCCTTGCCAAGCTCGCTTCTAACGTCGACGTCGCCGCCGGACTGTTTGACAAAGCCGAACACCTGGGACAGGCCCAGCCCCGTGCCTTGGCCGACGGGCTTGGTGGTGTAGAACGGCTCGAAGATGCGCTCAAGATTTTCTTGGCTGATGCCGCAGCCAGTGTCGACGACTGAGACGGCCACATGGTCGCCTTGCGCGGCGGGATGCAGGCGCAGCCCCGGCAACTGGCTCAGGCGTTGCACCGTGACGGAGAGCTTGCCCGAGCCCTCCATGGCGTCTCGGGCGTTGACCGCCATGTTCACGATGGCTGTGTCGAATTGGCCGGGGTCGGCATCGATGAAGCAGCCGTCTTCCATGGTGGTGCACACCTCGATGCGTGCGCCCACCAGGGTGCCGATCATCTCGAGGATGGCTTTGACATTGTCTGCTGCATCGAAGACCGCGGGCGTCAGGGCTTGGCGCCGGGCAAATGCCAGGAGCTGCCCTGTGAGCCGAGCCGCGCGCGTCACGGTTCTGGCGATGGCGTCGATGGCGCGCTCGCGGCGCTCCTCCGACGTTGTCTTTCTGCGAAGCAGAGCCGCCGATGTGCTGATGACCGTCAGCAGGTTGTTGAAATCATGCGCGACACCACCGGTCAATTGACCGACTGCTTCCATTTTCTGGCTCTGACGCAACTTCTCTTCGGCCAGCTGCAAGGCCTTGGCAGCCGAGACGTCGCGGCCGGCCGCGAAGATCAGCCCATCGTCTGCCGTGCTGCTCCATGAGATCCAGCGGTAATCGCCGTTTTTGTGACGGTACCGGTTTTCAAGTTGAGGCAAAGCGCCGCCTGCCTTCATGGCATCGGCGGCGGCGATGGCACCCAGGCGATCCTCTGGATGAATCAGCTCGAAAAAAGACCTTCCGACGAGTTCGCATTCAGCCCAACCTAGGGCATCGGACCAGGCCGGGTTGGTGGCGGTGATTTCGCCATCGAACCGGGCGATCATGATCATGTCGGTGGAGAGCTGCCACAGCCGGTTGCGGTCGGCGGTGCGATGTTGAACTTCGCGTTCGAGGCTGTTGTTCAAGGCGCGAAGCTGTGCCAGGGCGTCGGCGGTGGCCATGGCTGCCCAGGTCCGGTCGGCCACGCCATGGGCGAAGGAGATTTCTTCGGCTGTCCAGGTGCGCGGCTTGGCGTCGTGGACCAACAGGACGCCTTTGAACTGACCATCTCGCATCAGCGGCACATTCAACAGGGCCGTGATGCCGATGCTGTGGAAGGCCTGGGCCTGCGGTGCGGTCCTTGGGTCTGATTCGATGTCTGCAATGGCCACGACCTCGCCTTGCCGCAGATCTTCGATGAAGGAGCCAAAGTCTCGAAAGCGATGCACACCGGCCACGCTTTTCGTGTCGGCGTCGCGCCGCCATTCGGGACGGATGTCAACCAGGCCCTGGACCTCATCGACGACGCCATAGCCGGCGCGCGTTGCCCCCATGGACAAGCCGCAGATGCTGCCCGTGGCTGCGGTGATCTCCTCGACGGTGTTCAGCCCCCGCAGTTGGTCTCCGAGTTGAATCAAGGCGGCCTGTCTGCGTTCGGCTTGCTTGCGAAGGTCGATGTCGACCAGCACCCCGGGGAAAGTCAAGGCACTGCCATCGGGGGCCAAGGTGACCTTGCCATTGGCTTCGATCCATCGGTAAATGCCTTGGGCGTCGCACACGCGGTACTCGGCACGGTAAGCGCCCCCAACGTTGAGCGCGTGTTGAATCAATCGTTTGACCTGAGGCTCGTCATCAGGGTGAATGGATTGCACGACCTCCGCTAAACGGACCCCAGCTTCCATGCGTGCCTCGTCCAGGCGAAAGCACTGCGCGAATCGCCTGTCAGAGGTGAACCGGTCGGCCACCACGTCCCAAAACCAAGTGCCTGCAATGGCGCCGGCATCCAGCGCCAACTGCAGGCGCTCATCCGGGGCGGGCAGCGAGTGCCCTTCGACATGCGTAGATTGATCCAGACTTTCCATGGGGCTCGCGGTACAACGGGTTCTCATTGGCCGGCCTCCCATCGAGACGGCCTTGCAGGCCCGGCCATCTTAAGTGGCCGCTGAACTCACACGAGTGCGACGGACGGCGCTGCCCATTGAAAAAGCCCGCTGCCAGAAGGCAAGCGGGCTTTCATGCGCTGAGGCGCGCAGGATCGACTACTTGCAGGTGGTCGGTGCAGCCTTGCCAGCGAAGCGGTCCTTCAGGAAGGTCAGGCCATTGCTCAGTTGCGCGGCGCCCAAGAGGTGATCGGAACCCACCAGGCGCTTGTACTGAACCTTGGCGCCACCGCTGCAGTAGGTGGTGATCAGGTTGTCGGCGTCGGCGATGGGCATCAACTCATCGATCGTGCCTTGCCAGATGAACAAGGGCATGGTCGGGGTGCTCTTGCCCATGGTATTTTCCTGGCCAATGGCTTGCATTTCAGGCAGGTCCAGGAAGTTGGGGTCCTTCAAGTAGGTCGAGCCCTTCTTGTAGGCGTACTTGGTGAGCAGTTCGGGCTGGCCCGATGCGGTGCCGCCCAGGCAACGGGTGCCGGCGTCGATGATCATGGCCTTGCCGGCAGCGTTGGCGTACTGGTCGGTGTCGATCTCGGGGTAGGCACGGGCCAGGCCGACCACGGCACCGAAGTAGGCGCCAGCGAACAGCTTGCCATCGACCTTCTTGGCCACGTTGATCGGGTTGACGGGCAGGCCACCTGCGGCCGCGCCGACGATGTTCAGTTCTGGCGCATAGGTGCCGGCCAGTTCTGCCGCCCACATGGTGGCGAAACCGCCGCCCGAGTAGCCGAACATGCCCACGGGTGTGGAGGCGTTCAGGCCGCTCTTGCTGAAGTTCTGCACGGCGCGGATGCTGTCCAGCACGCCTTGGCCGGAGTTGTAGGCCGCGATCCATTCCGAGTTCAGGCCTTCGTAGTCGGCCAGTGCGACGTAGTAGCCGCTGCTCAGGGCCCCTTTGTAGAAGGTCTTGTCGAACAGCTTGCCGCTCAAAGTCAGGCCGGAAGGCGAGCAGTTCAGGGTCAGGCTGTCGTAGAACGACTGGTAGGACACCAGTTTCTTGCCGGTGCTGGAGACGGTCTTGGGCGCCAGGAAGGTGGTGACCATGGCCACGGGCTTCTGCTTGCTGTTGGTCGAGCGGTACATGACCTGCCAGCCTTCTTTGACGTCGGCCCACAGTGAGCTGGCGGGCAGGGCGCGGTAACGCAGCACGGTGCCGGGCGCCACATTGGCCAGATCGGCTTCAGCGGGCGAAGTGTAGAAGCTGTCACTCGTGGGCACGACCTTGGGGTTGGCCGCCGGGTAGGCGTCCTGGGCTTGCGCGGCCTGTTGGACGGACAGTGCGCCCAGGCAGGCGATGCCGGCCACGGTGGCCAGGCGAATGAATTGGGTCATGTCGTTCCTCGGATTGAACAGGTGGGATGGCGCCGGAGACGGCGCTTGTCTGCTTCATTAGACGAGACGCAACAGGTTGAGCTTTCTCTCGTTTTCCCTTGAGAGGCGGTGTGGGCTGGGCGCCCCCCCTTGGGTGAGGGGCGGTTCACCGAGCGTAGCCTGCGTCTCGCAGCCCTCTCACCGCCAGGATGAACACGGTGTCCAGTCCTATGTAGCGCATGGGGTGTTCCATCAAGGGTGCTGCAAGGCCTTCAGCAGATCCTCCGTCGGAAACCCATCAGCCGGCAAGCCCTGGCTGCGCTGGAACTGTCGCAAAGCGTTGCGCGTGGCCGAGCCCATCTGACCATCTGGCTGGCCGCTGTCGAAGCCACGTTGGGTCAAGGCCGTTTGCAGGGCTTGCATCTCGCCACGCGTCAGCGCGCGCAGATCCCGGGGCCAGGCGGCCTGCACGGCTGGGCCGCCTGCGATGCGTTGGGCCAGCAGGCTCACGGTGAGCGCGTAGCTGGTGGAGTTGTTGTAGCGCAGGATGGTGCGGAAGTTGTGGCCCACCAGGAAGGCAGGCCCGCGTGCGCCGGCAGGCTGGAGGATGGCGGCATCGGCCAGCGCAGGCAAGGGCGCGCCGTCCATGGTTTGCACGCCTTCGCTTGCCCATTGGGCCGAGGTTTGCCGCAGCATGGTGTCGGCCCGGGCGGGGTCGAAGCCGGCGGGCAGCTTGACCTCGGTGCCCCAGACCTCATTGGGACGCCAGCCCGATCGGGCCAGGAAGTTGGCGGTCGAGGCCAGCACATCGGCCATGCTGCCCCAGATGTCGCGGTGCCCGTCGCCATCGGCATCGACGGCATAAGCCAAGTAGGATGAGGGCATGAACTGGGTCTGGCCCATGGCGCCGGCCCACGACCCGATCATGCGGGCGGGCTCGATGTCGCCGCGTTGGGCGATCTTCAGCGCGGCCAACAGTTCGCCGCGGGCCCAGGCCTCTCGCCGGCCTTCGAAGCCCAGGGTGGCCAAGGCATCGAAGACGGACACATCGCCATAGTTGCTGCCGAAGTTGCTCTCGATGCCCCACACGCCCATCAGGATGGGAGCGGGCACGCCGTAGCGTACGCTGGCCGCATCGGCCTCAAGGTGGAATTGCGCGAGTTTTTGCTGGCCAGCGGCAATGCGTTGGGACGTGATGACCGTGTCCAGGTATTCCCAGAACGTGCGGGTGAACTCGGGTTGGGCGCGGTCTTGCACCACGGCTTTTTGGCGCAGGTGCACGTCATCGAGGGCATGCAGCGTGGCTTCGTCGATGCCTGCATCGTGGGCCGATTTGCGGAAGGCGTACAGCCATTCCGCGAAGCGCTGGTTGATTTGCGCCGCGCTGCCTTCGCCGAACGCGGCCGATGAATCCGTGGGCGTGAGGGGCGAGGTTGGGGTGGTGGCGGGCCCGGAGGCGCAGCCAGAGAGCACAGCCAGCGACAACATGCGCAAGGCATGGAGGGCATCTCGGTGAAAGGGTCTTGATGACATGGCCCCTACCTTAATCGGTTTTCGGCAGGCTGGCTGCGACGCCATCGGTGTCCACATGGCACAAGAGGGGGCTTCCTCCGTCATGAAAAAAAGGCCCCTGCCTTGCGGTAGGGGCCCAATGCGGAGGCTCTGACCAGGGAAATGAAAGACGGCTTATTTGCAGGTGCTTGGCACGGCCTTGCCGGCGAACCGGTCAAGGAGGTAGTTCATGGCATTGGTGGGCGAGATACCCAGGCTGATGTGATCGGCCAGTGCGCGGCGGTATTGCACTTTGATGCCCGCATCGCAGTAACCTTTCACCAGGTCGTCCACATCGGCCAGGGGCATGATTTCGTCCATGGTGGCTTCATAGACGTACATCGGGGCCTTGGGTGTGCGTTGGCCCAGCGAGTTGGCGACGATGATCGCCTTGATTTGTGGGTCTTCAAGCAGGTCGGGCACCACGATGTAGTCTTTGGCGCTCTTGTAGGCATAAAACAGCATTTCCGGGGCGCCGGCGAACTCACTGAGCAGGCAGGCGTCGGCGATGGCGGTCAACATTTGTTTGCCCTTGGCATTGGCCAGGCGGTCGATGTCGATTTCATCGCCATAGGCCCGCAGCAGCCCGGCGATTGCCCCCAGGTAGACGCCGGAGAACAACTTGCCATCGACCTTGCGCGCCACGTTGTCCAGCTTGACAGGCAGGCCGCCCATGGCCACGCCGATGATGTTGAGCTCTGGGGCGTAGGTGGGCGCCACTTCGTTGGCCCAGGCTGAGGCGTGGCCGCCGCCGGAGTAGCCCATCAGACCGACGGGCGTGGCCGCGCCATTGAGTTTGGCGGGCTGGAACTGCTCCACGGCACGGATCGAGTCCAGCACGCCGTGGGCGGTGTTCAGCCCGACGATCCACTGCGAGTCCAGGCCTTCGTAGTCGGCGATGGTGACCACGATGCCTTTGGCGAGTGCCGGCTTGACATTGCTTTGCTCAAACAGGGTGTTCTTGGTCAGGTTATACGAGGGCGCGCACTTGAGGTTCAAGGCATCGTAGAAGGCCTGATAAGACAAGAGTTGGCGCTGGCTGGCCAGCAACGGTGCGTTCTTGGGAATGAGCACCGTGGTGATGCTGGCCGTGGGGCGGGCCTTCGTGTCGGACGTGCGGTACATCAACTGGTAGGCGCCGCTCAAGGTGCTGCCGTAAGTGCTGGAGGTGATGGGGCGATAGCGCAGGATGGTCCCTGGCGTCGCATTTTCCAGTTCAGCCACGCTAGGTGAGGTGTAGAACGCATCGCTCGTAGGTTGCACGCCGCTTTTGGGCGCAGGGAAGACTTGCTGGGCGTAAGCGCCGCAGAACATGGCGGAGAAACTGGTGCTCAATATGGCAGCCAGCGCCAGTGAGCATGATTTTTTGAACATGAATGGACCTTAAGTATTCTGAAATGTATTAAACAATACAATATTTAAATTGGCGGCGCGTGGTACTTTTTTGTCGACCCAGATCGCCTAGTCTGGTAAGCTTAAATTCAGCTTGCCTGGCCTTGAGGTTAGAATAAAGGATGGCTGGTCGCTGATATTGCCTGAACACGCAATATCATGATCAAATCACGCAGGCTAGGGTTTGTCATGTCAGGGTAATCGATGGATGTCGGGTTGTTTTCATGAAAATGGTTTCCGTTGAATTCACGCGCGCGCTCATGCAGGGCATGCCATCTTTGGGCATGGATCCCGTGCTGTTTTGCGAGGCTTATCCCGCCCTGATGCTTGATTACAAGGATTTGCCGAATCGACTGTCGATCGCGCAGGGGGAGTTATTTCTCAAGCTCGTCGCCCAATACGCTGGCGATTCTGAGATCGTCGTTAAATTGGCGGAGCGGATTCAACCGCATCAATTGGGCATCATGGGTTATCTGGTGATGACTTGCCGGACACTGGGAGAGGTGATTCCCCTGGTCAGCCGGTACGAGTTATTATTGACCTGTGTCTATGAAACCCGGGAGCTTCGACACGCTGATCATGTGGAATTGCAATGGCATCCGCTGTTGCCGGAGGCTGATCCCATCATCATGAAAATGGCGCTGACGACCTGGATGGTTCTGGCGCGTTTGCTAACCGGGCGCCAAGAGCTCAAAGCGCAGGCCTGTTTCACCTGTTCGCCCCCGCAAGATATGGCCTTGTATGAGCGCATATTTGGCATGCCCGTGAAATTCGATCAGGCCATGACGAGGCTGATATTTCCTCCAGCCTACATGGATTTGCCATTGGCTCAAAGCGATACTCAAATCAATGCGGTCATCAAAGCCGAAGCGGATGTTCAAATCAATCGTTTGAATCCCCTCCTGAGTTTTGCGCAAACGCTGGAGGCTGCTATTTTGCACACGCCCGCTGATGTTCGCGCGGACATCGGCACCATTGCCACCTCGTTGGGCATGTCCAAACGCACGCTTCAATACCGGCTGGAAGACATGGGGACGACGTTTCAAGCATTCCTCGACGGTGTGCGTTGCCGACAAGCAGAGGCCATGTTGCGCCATCCCTCCATGTCCTTGAGCGACATTGCCGCACAATTGGGTTTTGCCAATCAGAGTGGTTTTCAGCGTGCGTTCAAAAGATGGCGCGGGATGTCGCCCGGGCAATATCGGCAACAACTGAACGGCTGAGTTGTGTTTGGGTTCAAGCCGCCGCCTTGGGCACCATGCCCTTTTTGGCCATGCGCAAGGTCTCTTCCAACTGCGATTGGTGCGCCTGACATTGGGCCCCTGTCAAGGTGCTCACCAGCGTGTCCAGCATCACGCGGGTCCGCGCGGGCATGAGGCGCCGGCCTGGGAAAACGGCCCACGCATCAGTCGATGGCGTCTGCCAGTCCTGCAGCACAGGCACCAAGGTGCCGCTGCGCAGGTGTGGTTCGGCGAAGTGATCATCGACCAGGGCAATGCCCGCGTCTGACAGGGCCATGCGCATCAGCAGGTGGGGGGAATTGATGGTGGCACGGCCGGGCGGGATGCCTTCCCAGCGTGCCTGGCCGCGCTGCAGCACCCAGGGCGCGGCATCGCCATGGCGGCCCAGCAAACGCAGGGCATCGTGCTCCATCAAGGCCTCCGGTTCAGACGGATGACCCCGGCGCGCAAGGTAGCCTGGCGAGGCGTACAGCCCACCGGTCAGCACGGCGATGCGCCGCCCCGCCAGGGACGCATCGTCGGGCAGGTCGCCCATGCGGATGGCAATGTCGAAGTTCTCGCCGATCAGATCGACACGGCGGGGCGTGAGGTCGATCTCCAGCGAGATGGCCGGGTAGCGCTGCACGAATTTGGCGAGCATGGGCTCCAGCACATTGGTGGCAAAGTCGGCCGGCATCGACATGCGCAGGCGCCCGCTGGGCTCGACCTGCCGGTGCTGGGCCAGTGTGGCGGCGGCATCGACCTCGGCGGCGATCTGGCGGGCGTGGTCAAGCACGCTCTGGCCAAAGTCCGTGAGGGTGAGTTGGCGGGTGGTGCGCAAAAGCAAGCGCTCGCCCAGCTGCGCCTCCAGCGCGGCGATCCGGCGTGACACGGTTGATTTGGGCAGGCCGACGCGCTCGGCCGCCCGGCTGAAACTGTGCTCGTCCACCACGCGGGCAAAGAGCAGGAGGTCGTTGGGTTCCACGTTCATCGGCACCGCCATTGTCTTGCTGGTGGAACAATGTTATCCAGTTCAATGGCTTCCGGATGCCGGTTGGGATAATTAAAGTGAGCCCATCGACATCACTTTCTTCCTAAGGACTCACCATGAACATCCTGCAAATCAACTCCAGCTCGCGTCCTGATGCTTCGCATTCCAGCCGTCTGGCCAGTACCTTGGTGGACCGTCTGCGTGCCCGCCAGCTTGATGCCTCCTTGACGGTGCGCGACCTGGGACGCACGCCTTTGCGTGAACTGGACGAGCCCGCGCTGCAAGCCTTGTTCACGCCTGAAGCGCAGCGTACGCCTGAGCAAAGCGCCCGGGTGGCCATCGACGATGCCCTGATCGCCGAGATCCAGGCGGCCGATGTGCTGGTGCTGGGTGTGCCCATGTACAACTTCGGTGTGCCGGCCCAGCTCAAGAATTGGATAGACGCCATTGCCCGTGCCCGTGTGACCTTCACCTATGGCGCACAGGGCCCAGTCGGCTTGCTCACGGGCAAGAAGGTTTATGTGGCGTTGACGCGGGGTGGGCTGTACCGCAACACGCCGGCCGACACGCAGGTGCCTTACCTCCAGACCGTGCTGGCTTTCTTGGGCATGACGGATGTGCAGTTTGTTTATGCCGAAGGGCTGGCCATGGGCGATGCAGCCGAGCAGGCGGCGCTGGCTTCGGCCCAGGCGCAGATCGAGGAAGTGGTCCCAGCTTGAGTCCGAGGGCCACCGGCCCTGGCTCAGCCAGCGTCTTGAGCGCCTGCGGGCTCAGCGGCGATCTGCCGCAGGGCTTGCTCGTAGATGGCAGCAGGCTGTCCGCCTGAGATGAGGTGGCGGTTGTTGACGATCACGGCCGGCACGGCGTGGATGCCTTGTGAGGTGTAGAAGGCTTCCTGCGTTCGCACGTCGCTGGCGAATTCATCGCTGGCCAGAATGGCTTGGGCGCGTCCGGCATCCAGTCCGGCTTGCAGCACGGCGGCGATTAACACCGCTGGCGCGTCCATGGCCTGGCGGTCCTGGTGGCAGGCCAACAGCAGCGCCTGCTTCAAGGCCAGTTGCTGCCTGGGGTGTTCGACGCCGGCCCAATGGAGCAGCCGGTGGGCATCGAAGGTGTTGTAGATGCGGCCCCGGCCTTCTGTGTTGAAGGCAAAGCCCACGGCCGCGCCGCGTTGCCTGATCGTGTCCCGGATCTGGGCTTGCTGCTCGGGTGTGGAGCCGTATTTCTGCGTCAAGTGCTCGGCGATGTCCTGTCCGCCCGGGGGCATCTTGGGGTTGAGCTCGAAGGGCTGGCAGTGCAGCGTGAAGCTCACCTCATCCTTGAGCTTGTCCATGGCCTGGTTCAGGGCGGACAGCCCAATGGCGCACCAGGGGCAGGAGATGTCGGAGACGAAGTCGATGTTCAAGTTGGGCATGCGGCGGTCGCGTTGGCGGTGGCATCGGAGCCCGATCCTACTCAAGGGGCCTTAATCCCTGTCGATGCCAGGGCCGACCTGCCGCGGAGAAGGCATCCTTGCTAGGCTGCGGCCACATTCAAAAATTGGAGGCCTGAGATGGTCACGTTCGTCGCAGTGGAGAACCCGGCCGGCTTGCTCGGCTTCAAGCAACGTGAGGTCTTGACAGACCAGAATCCTTTGCTGGATTTCCCGGCGCCTTATGAAGGCATCGAGAAAATCGCCAGAGGGGCTTCATCCCAAGACAAGTTCAAGGTCTACAAAGAGCGCCACGGGTATTTCAAGGATCTCAAGGCCGAATGGGCCCCGACCAAGCAGGGGGTGGCCGGTGATTTTCTGTCCGATGCGCAGGCCAATCGGGATGTGGTACTTGAGATCAACAAGCGCATCAAAGCCATCCCCACCGCCCGGGTGCTCATGTGCAGCTCGGTCAATTCGATGTGCAAGTACATCGTCAACTACTGTGTCGGCAATCCGGGCACGAGCATCGACGGCCTGATCATCTTCGGGCACGGCGGGGCGGATTCAATGAACGTCGGTCTGGGGCGCTTGGGCGGCATCGGCAGTGACGATTTGGCGGACGTCAGGCGCAACGGTGACACCTCAGACATTGAGGGGGTGGTGCGGGCCAGGACCAAGGCAGGCATGGAAGCAGGTGCAAAGCCTGGTCGCGTGCGGGAAATTTCAGCCAGCAACAAGGACCTGTGGCTGGGCTCATTTGCCCAGTTGGCTCCCCATGCTGTGCTCCACAACTCAGGATATTTTCACCTTTACCTGATGGCATGCAGCTTTGGCGAGGAGAACGGCAAGCCTCAGAAAAAGAGATTGGTCAACATGAGTGGGCAATGGCTCAGCCACGCCTTGAACATACAAACTGCGGTCAGTGCGCCGA
This sequence comes from Burkholderiales bacterium, assembly GCA_947372535.1. The sequence continues at coordinate 11,244 of CANBUA010000016.1, read as the reverse complement.
CGACTGAGGTAACGGCGGACGAGCTCTACTACTTGATCAGGAAATACAACAAGATTTGCGAAAAGGTGGGCGCAGGGGAGGAGGCTTACCTCAACTCGGTGCCCCTCGTCTCGAGCACTCAGTGAGCCTGGCAAGGCCGGCTCTCAGGCTTGAAGCTGCCCGATGCTTTGCGCGATTTCGCGTGCCAGCAGAGGGTAGCCCGAGCGCTCGACCACCTCGGTCTGCATCGCGCTGATCAAGCTGGCCCGCTCGCGAGCCCGGTCGGGGTGGCTGTAGTAGCGCACCTTGTCTTCCAGCTCGGCCACGGTCGAGAAAGACACCTCGGCGTGGTGGCGGGTCAGCTCGGCCAGGCCGTCGCGCCGGTCGGTCAGGCACAGGCCGCCGGCCATCACCACGTCGTGGAAGCGGTTCACCACCGCGTGGTCGAACTGCAGCGATGAGACGTTGATGTTGACCAAGCTGCGCCGGAAGATGCGGCTGAGCGCGTCCATGTCGTAGATGGCGGGCTGGTAGGTGATGCCTTCGCGCTCAATGCGCAAGGCGCGGTCCACGCCGTGCAGGTAAGCCGGATCACCGCCGAAAATCTCCAGGCCGTCGATCTGGGCTTGTTCGAAGACCCAGCCGCGGTACTGCAGCGACTGGTGCATCAACTGGCCGCGCACCCACAGGCCATGGGCCAGGCGGAAGGCAGTGTTCTCAGGACTGTTGCCCAGGCAATCGAGCGCCTGATTCGAAAACGCCAGCACCTCGTCATGCACAGGCACCGCCATGTCGAGCTGGCGGCGTGCAAACAATTGGTTGAGCAGGCCATCGACGCTACTCGAGCCCGAGGATTGACGGTACACCGAGGGCACCACGTGGCCGACGAAGCTGGCGCGATGCTCGAAGTTTTCGATCATCGGCGTGGTGGCTTCGATCTCGGAGGCATGCGGCACGAACCGGGCATGTTCAATCCCAGCTTGCTTGAGCACCTGCACGTTGCCGGGTTCGATGCACAAATGTCCACTGCGGGCGGCCACACGTTGCCAGGCTTGCAGCCGGCTCAGGCCTTGCTCGAAGCTCTGGCTGCTCAGCAGGCTGTCCTGGTGCAGGAAGATGACGCGGCCCTTGAAATGCTCGAAGTAGTGAGTGGGCTGGTTGGGCAGCCTGCTCTGGATGATGTTGCTGCCCGCGTTGCTGACGTAGACCGCGTCCTCGGGCACGCCCTGGATGAAGGCCAGGTAGCTGTCGTGGTTGAAGGCCGCGGGTTTGACGACCAGCACGCTGTACCCCAAGCGGGTCAGCTCGCGCCCCAGGGCTCGCGCGATGCGGGTGTAGATCGGGGTGCCCGATTCTTCAACGTAGATGGTGCTCGCGCTCATGCTGGTCAGGGTGCTGGACGGTTTGGCGGCAGGGCTCAACGGTTGCCGCTCAGGGCATCGCGGGCCTGGCCCAATTCGGTCTTGCGCCACAGGCTGGTGTAGATGGCCTCAAGGTTACGGCAAAAGGCATCGGTGTCGAACAGAGGCTGGCTGCGGCCGTGGCTGGCCAGCTTGTCGCGCAGGGCCTTGAGTTCAACAGGGTGGGTGGCCAGGTGCAGAGCCAGGGCCTCATAGCCTTCGACCGTGGTGGTCACCAGCTCGGGCATGCCGGCGGCATGCAGCACGCTGGCGGCCACGCGGGCTGGGAAAGACTGACCCTGGCGGGTGAGCACGGGCAGACCGGCCATCAGGGCATCGGCCGAGGTGGTGTGGGCGTTGTAAGGGTGGGTGTCCAGGAAGAGATCGGCCTGGCGGTAACGCGCCATGTGGTCCTCTACGCGGGGCACGCGGGTGGCGAACACCAGGCGGGCTGGGTCCACGCCTTCGGCTTGTGCGGAGGTGCGCAGGTTTTGCTGCGAGGTCTCGCTGCGCGACATGAGCCACAGCACGCTGCCAGGCACTTGTTTGAGCAGGCGCATCCAGATCTTGAAGAGCTCGGGCGAGATTTTGTAGTCGTGGCTGAACGAGCAGAACACGAAGGCCTCGTCGGGCAGGCCGCATTCGGCGCGCGTGGGCGTGCGCTCGGCGATCTGCACGGTGTTGTCGGTGGGCAGGTAGGTGTCGGGCAAATAGAGCACTTGCTCGTCGTAGAAGCACTGGTGCTCGGGCGGGATCACGTGCTGGTCGGCGATGATGTAGTCCATCTCCTTGAAGCCCAAGGTGCCGGGATAGCCCAGGTAGTTGACATGCACAGGGGCAGGGCGGTAGCCGAATACTTCCGTGCGGGCGTCCGAGGTGTAGCCGGCCAGATCGATGACGATGTCGACCTCCATCTTGCGGATGAGTTCGGCGATTTCCTTGCTGCCGAGCTGGCGCACATCAATGAAGTGATCGAAGGTGGCCTGCATGCGGGCACGCAGGCGGCTGTTGTCGTCCGGGCCCAGTGACAAGGCGATGGTCTCGAAGCGGTTTTTGTCGTGGCGCTCGAAGATGCCGGCCATCAGGTGGCCGACCGGGTGCTCGCGCAGATCGGGCGACAGGTAGGCGATCTTGATGCGCGCGTGGCGATATCGCTCGCCCTGCCACAAGGGCTTGGCGGCCGATCGGTAGCGGTTCTCCGCGAACAGGCGGGCGCACAGCTGGTGGTCGCTGGCGCTGTCTGACAAGGCCATCAGGCCGAGCGATTTGCAGGTGCGGCGGTTGGCGCGCACGCCTTCGATGATGGACTTGGAGAGCTTGTCGAAATCGGTCCAGTCGCAGGCGTGCAGGCGCTCGTAAATCAGCAGGCCTTCGCCAAAGTCGTAGTTGGGATTGATGGACAGGAGGTGCTGCAGCGTGGCGATGGCTTCGGCGGTTTTCTTGAACTCGCTCAACAGCACCGCGCTATTGCCCAGGGCCGATTCGTAATTGGGGTTGATGGCCAGCACGGCCTGAAAGCGCATCAGGGCGGCGGCGTGCTGCTGCTTCTCGCGCAGCAGGGCGCCGCTGTTGATCAGGGCTTCAACGTAATCGGGCTTGAGCTCGATGGCGCGCTCATAACAGCGCAGAGCCTCTTCGCGCTCGCCGATGGATTGCTGGATGGAGCCCATGGCCGCGTACAGCGGCGCGAACTCCGGCGCGACCGACAGGCCGTGCGCCAGCAGGCCCAGCGTTTCGGCGACTTCGCCCCGGTTCATGAGGATCACGCCCAGCGAGTAGATGGCCACTGGGTCGTCGGGGAAGGCCACCATGTAGGTGCGGAACATCTCTTCGGCCTCGACCGTCTGCCCGGCGCCTTGGCGCTCCACCGCCTTGAACAGGTAGGTGCGGTCCAGCGTGACCGGGGTGGTTACGGGCACGTAGGTCGTCAGGCTGGTGTCGGGAGATGAGGTGATGGTGCTGACCATGTCGATGACCGTCTTTGGCTGGTTGAGGCAGTTGCCCGGACTGTTCGAGCTTGTGATGTTGAGCCGCCCATCACCTGATGAAACGGTGAAATAACACGAAAAGCCTCACGCAGATCACCGCTTCCTACGCCTGCCAAGGTGCTCATGGATTGCGGGTTTCCCTAGGAGGTGGGGTATTTGCCACCCATGACCCGTTAAAAAAGTCGCATTTGAAAAAGCTCAGTTTCCCGGAGCACTGGTCGATATGCCGAAAGTCGGGGATCGGGCAGGCGTCATATCCCCAGTGCAATTAGCTGCTGGGCGAATAACCACTTTATCTGAGTACTGCAGAAGTGGCCTCGACCGTAGTCTGACGATTACCTGATCAGCCGTGGGCCGCAATGCCTTGGTTTGATCAAAGAACCAAATTTGACGTTGACGAATTTTCCCAAGTAAAGGGGCGTACCTATGGCTTCGATCATCACCAACATGTCCACGGCGCAAGTCGCCGCGCTGTCGACGACCTCGATCTCCAAACTCACGACTGTGGACTGGGCTGCGTTCAGCACGGATCAGATCAAGGCGTTGACGACGACACAGGTGAGGGCGATGCAAACGACCGACCTGGCGGTCTTGACGACCGCCCAGGTGCAGGCCTTTGAGAGCAACGACATCAGGGCGTTGAGCACGACGCAACTGGCGTCTTTCAGCACTGAGCAGATCAGCGTGCTGACCACGGATCAGATCGGCGGACTGGTGTCCACCCAGGTCGCGATCTTGAGCACGAACCAGCTGTCGGCACTGTCGACGGCCAACATCGCAGCGTTGAACTCCAGCCAGGTGGCTTCGCTGACCAGCGTACAGACGGCCGCGCTGAGCACGGCCCAGGTGGCCGCCATCGAGACGGCTGACCTGCGCGCGCTGACCACTTCTGCCCTGCGTGGCTTGACGACCGAGGGCATTGCCGCCCTGAGCACCGATCAGGCTGCTGCGCTGAACAGCGTGCAAGTGGCCGCCTTGAGCACCGCGCAAGTGGCTGCGATCACCACGGCCGATGTCGCCGGGCTGACCAGCAGCCAGGTTGCCGCGCTGACCAGCGTGCAGACCGCCGCCTTGAGCACCGCGCAAGTGGCCGCGATCGAAACCGGTGACTTGCGTGCCATGACCAGCTCGGCCCTGCGTGGCCTGAGCACAGATGCCATCGTCGCCTTGACGACCGCTCAAGTGGCCGACTTGAGCACGAACCAGATTTCAAACCTGAGCACCGCTCAGGTGGCCGCCATTGAAACGGCCGACCTGGCTGCCATGAGCACCGCGCAATTGCGCGGTTTGAGCACGGCGCAGGTGTCCAGCCTGAGCACCGCGCAGGTCGCCAACCTGACGACCGATCAGGTGGCGTCACTGGGCACCGTGCAGGTCGCCGCCCTGAGCACCGCCCAGGTGGCCGGTTTGACGACGGCCGAAGTGGCTGCCTTGAATGCAGCCCAGGCCGGCGCCCTGACCAGCGTACAAGTGGCCGCCCTGAGCACCGCGCAGGTCGTGGCCGTCAGCACCGCTGATCTTCGCGCTCTGAGCACGGCCGCCTTGCGCGGCCTTAGCACCGACAGCGTGGCCGCTTTGAGCACCGATCAGGTCGGCGCCCTGAGCACCGCGCAGGTGTCCACCTTGAGCACCGCGCAAGTGTCCGCACTTACCACGGCTGGCGTGGCTGCCTTGACGAGCGCCCAGGTGGCGGGCTTGAGCAGCACCCAGGTGGGCGCCTTGAGCACCGCCCAGGTCGCGGCCATTGAGACGGGTGACATCCGCGCCATGAGCAGCACCGCGCTGCGCGGCCTGAGCACCGATGCCATCGTGGCCTTGAGCACGGCCCAAGTGGCCGACCTGACCACCGCGCAAGTGGCCAACCTGAGCACCGCGCAAATCGCTGCCCTGGAAACGGCCGACCTGGCCGCCATGGGCACCGCCCAGATCCGCGCCCTCAGCTCGGCCCAGGTGAGCGCCTTCAGCACCGATCAGATCGCCCATTTGACGACCGACCAGATCGGCGCCTTGGGCAGTGCGCAGGTGGCCGGATTGAGCACCGCGCAGGTGGCGGCCTTGACCACGGCCGAAGTGGTTGCGCTGGGCACCGCCCAGGCAGCCGCACTGAACAGCGCACAGGTCGGCGCCTTGAGCACGGCGCAAGTGGCTGCCATGGAGACGGCTGATCTGCGCGCCCTGAGCACCAATGCCATGCGTGGCCTGAGCACCGAAAGTGTCGCGGCCCTCAGCACGGACCAGGCCGCCGCCTTGAGCACGGCCCAGATTGCATCGCTGAGCACCGCCCAGGTGGCCGCCATCAGCACGGCCGATGTCGCCGCGTTGGGCAGCAACCAGGTGGCTGCCTTGAGCAGCGCCCAGACGGCCGCACTGAGCACGGCCCAGGTCGCCGCCATCGAAACCGGTGATCTGCGTGCCATGAGCAGCGCTGCGCTGCGTGGCTTGAGCACCGATGCCATCGTCGCCTTGAGCACGGCTCAGGTGGCTGATTTGACAACGGCCCAAGTGGCCAACCTGAGCACTGCCCAAGTGGGTGCCCTGGAGACGGCAGACCTGGCTGCCATGGGCACCGCCCAGGTCCGCGCCTTGAGCACGGCGCAGTTCAATGCCCTGAGCACCGCCCAGGTGGCCAACCTGACGACCGATCAGGTCGCAGGCCTGAGCACCGTGCAAGTGGCCACGATGAGCACGGCGCAAGTCGCCGGTCTGACCACCGCAGAAGTGGTGGCCTTGAGTTCGGCGCAGGCCGGTGCGCTTGTCAGTGCGCAAGTAGGTGCCCTGAGCACCGCGCAAGTGGCGGCCATCGAGACGGCCGATCTGCGCAACATCACGACCAATGCACTGCGCGGCTTGACCACCGAAGGCGTGGCCGCCCTGAGCACCGACCAGATCGGGGCTTTGAACACCAACCAGGTGGCCTCCTTGAGCACGGCTCAAATCGCCGCCATCACCACAGCCGACGTGGCCGCCCTGAACAGTACTCAGGTGGCTGCGTTGAGCAGCATCCAGACTGCTGCCTTGAGCACCGCGCAAGTGGCGGCCATCGAGACCGGTGACATCCGCGCGATGGGCAGCACGGCTTTGCGTGGCTTGACCACGGACGGCATCGTCGCTTTGACCACCGCGCAAGTGGCCGATCTGACCACCGCGCAAGTGGCCAACCTGAGCACGGCGCAAGTCGCTGCCCTGGAGACGGCCGACCTGGCCGCCATGGGCACCGCCCAGGTCCGCGCTTTGAGCACCGCACAAGTCAGCGGCTTGAGCACGGCCCAACTGGCCAACATGACGACGGATCAGATCGCTGCCTTGGGCACGGCCCAGGTCGCTGGCCTGAGCACGGCGCAGATCGCCGGCCTGAGCACCGCTGAAATCGTGGCCCTGACCTCCGCGCAAGTGGGTGGTTTGACCAGCACGCAAGTGGGTGGTTTGAGCACCGCCCAGATCGCGGCCATCGAGACCGCTGATCTTCGCGCCATGAGCACCAGCGCCTTGCGCGGCTTGAGCACCGAAGGCGTGGCCGCCTTGAGCACCGACCAGATCGGCGCTTTGAGCACCGCCCAGATCGCGGCGCTGAGCACCGCCCAGGTGGCTGCGATCACCACGGCCGATGTGGCCGCGCTGACCAGCACCCAGGTGGCCGCCTTGAGCACCGCCCATGCGGCCGCCCTGAGCACCGCCCAGGTCGCCGCCCTCGAAACCGCTGACCTGCGTGCCATGAGCACTGCCGCGCTGCGTGCCCTGAGCACCGACGCGATCGCCGCCTTGAGCACAGCCCAGACCGACGCTCTGACGACCGCGCAAGTGGCCAACCTCACGACCGCGCAAGTGGCCGCCATCAACACCGCCGACATGGTGGCCTTGAGCACCGCGCAAGTGGCTGCCCTGAGCAGCGCGCAGACGGCTGCCTTGAGCACGGCGCAAGTCGCCGCCATCGAGACCGGTGACATCCATGCCTTGAGCAGCTCGGCCCTGCGTGGCCTGAGCACTGATGCCATCGTCGCCCTCAGCACGGCCCAAGTGAGTGACCTGACCTCGGCCCAAGTGGCCAACTTGAGCACCGCGCAAATCGCCGCGCTGGAGACGGCCGACCTGGCTGCCCTGGGCACCGCCCAGATCCGCGCCTTGAGCACCGCGCAAGTGGCCGCCCTGAGCACCGCTCAGATCGCGGGCATGACCACCGATCAGGTCGCTGCCTTGGGCACGGCCCAGGTTGCTTCCTTGAGCACCACTCAGATTGCTGCCTTGAGCACGGCTGAAGTCGTGGCCCTGACCACGGCCCAGGCCGCCGGCCTGACCAGCGCGCAAGTGGGCGCCTTGAGCACAGCGCAAGTCGCTGCCTTGGAGACTGCCGACCTGAGGTCCATGACGACGGCCGCCCTGCGTGGCCTGAGCACCGACGGAGTCGCCGCCCTGACCACGGATCAGATCAGTTCCCTGAGCACGAGCCAGATCGCTTCCCTCAACACAGTTCAGATCTCGCCCATCACCACGGCCAACGTCGTGGCGCTGACCAGCGCGCAACTGGCCGTGCTGACCAGCACGCAAGCCGCTGCCTTGAGCACGGCTCAAGTGGCTGCCATCGAGACCGCCGACATCCGCGCCCTCACCACGGGTGCGCTGCGAGGCTTGAGTACCGATGCCATCGTGGCCCTGAGCACCGACCAGGCTGCTGCGCTGACCACCGCGCAAGTAGGCGCTCTGAGCACGGCCCAGATCGTCGCCATCGAGACGGCCGACCTGGCTGCCATGGGCACGGGCCAGATCCGTGCCCTGAGCACCGCGCAAGTGGCCGCCCTGAGCACGGCTCAGCTGGCCAACATGACGACCGACCAGGTGGCCGCCTTGGGCAGCGCCCAGGTCGGCGCCCTGAGCACCACGCAGATCGCCAGCTTGACCACGGCTGAAGTCGTGGCCCTGACCACGGCTCAGGCCGCATCGCTGAGCAGCGCGCAAGTGGGCGCCCTGAGCACCGCCCAAGTCGCCGCCATGGAGACCGCCGACCTGAGGGCGATCACCACGGCCGCCTTGCGTGGTCTGAGCACCGAAGGGGTGGTGGCCTTGACGACCGACCAGATCGCTGGCCTGAGCACGGCCCAAGTGGCCTCGCTCAACACCACGCAAGTGGCCGCCATCGAGACCGCCGACATCGCGGCCCTGACCAGTGGGCAAGTCGCCGCGCTGAGCAGCACGCAAACCGCTGCCCTGAGCACCGCGCAAGTTGCCGCGATCGAAACCGGTGACATCCGCGCCATGACCAGCGCCGCTTTGCGCGGCTTGACGACCGACGCCATCGTGGCCCTGAGCACCGCGCAAGTGGCCGACCTGACCACGGCGCAAGTGGCTAACCTGAGCACGGCCCAGATCGCCGCCCTGGAGACGGCCGACTTGGCCGCGATGGGCACGGGCCAGATCCGTGGCCTGAGCACCGCGCAAGTGGCGGCCTTGAGCACCGCTCAGCTGTCCAACATGACGACCGACCAGATCGCCGCGCTGGGCACCGCCCAGGTGGCGGCCCTGAGCACCACGCAAGTCGCCAGTTTGACCACGGCTGAAGTGGTGGCCTTGAGCACTGCACAAGTCGCCGGCCTGAGCAGCACGCAAGTCGGCGCCCTGAGCACCGCACAAGTGGCGGCGATGGAAACGGCGGACGTCAAGTCCCTGAGCACCGCTGCCCTTCGTGGTCTGAGCACCGAAGGCGTGGTCGCCTTGACCACCGACCAAGTCAATGCCTTGAGCACGGCCCAAGTGGCCTCGCTGAGCACCGCGCAAGTGGCGGCCATCGAGACCGCCGACATCGTGGCCCTGAACACCAGTCAAGCCGCCGCCCTGACCAGCGCGCAAACAGCTGCCTTGAGCACGGCCCAAGTGGCGGCGCTCGAAACGGCTGACTTGCGTGCCATGAGCACCGGTGCCCTGCGCGCCTTGAGCACCGACGGCATCGTGGCCCTGAGTACCGACCAGGCTGCTGCCCTGAGCACAGCTCAAGTGGCCAACCTCACGACCGCGCAAGTGGCGGCCCTGGAGACGGCCGATCTGGCCGCCATGGGCACGGGCCAGATCCGCGCCTTGAGCACGGCCCAAGTGGCCGCCCTGAGCACGGCCCAATTGGCCAACATGACCACCGATCAGGTGGCCGCCCTGGGCTCTGCCCAGGTGGCCGCCCTGAGCACCGCCCAGATCGCCGGTTTGACCACCGCTGAAGTGGTGGCCCTGGGCACGGCCCAGACCGCGGCCTTGAGCAGCACCCAGGTGGGTGCCTTGAGCACGGCGCAAGTCGCCGCCTTGGAAACCGCTGACCTGAGGGCCATCAGCACGGCGGCCCTGCGTGGCCTGGCCACGGAAGGTGTCGCGGCCCTGAGCACGGACCAAGCGGCCGCCCTGAGCACCGCGCAACTGGCTTCCTTGAGCACGGCCCAGATCGCTGCGATCACCACGGCCGACGTCGTCGCGCTGACCAGCGGCCAGGTGGCTGCTCTGAGCAGCACCCAGACAGCTGCCTTGAGCACCGCCCAAGTCGCCGCGATTGAAACCGGTGATCTGCGCGCCATGACCACCACGGCCCTGCGTGCCTTGAGCACCGACGCGATCGCTGTCCTGAGCACAGCGCAGGCTGCTGACCTGACGACCGCGCAAGTGGCCAACCTGACGACTGCGCAAGTGGCCGCCATCAGCACCGCTGATGTCGTGGCCTTGAGCTCGGCCCAAGTCGGTGCCCTGAGCAGCGCCCAGACGGCTGCCCTGAGCACCGCGCAAGTCGCTGCCATCGAGACGGGCGACATCCGTGCCTTGAGCACCGCCGCACTGCGCGGCTTGAGCACCGACGCCATCGTCGCCCTGAGCACCGCCCAGGTCAACGACCTGACGACAGCGCAAGTGGCTGGCCTGAGCACGGCGCAAGTCGCTGCCCTGGAAACGGCCGATCTGGCCGCCATGGGCACGGGCCAGATCCGCGCCTTGAGTACTGCCCAAGTGGCGGCCCTCAGCACGGCTCAGATCGCCGGCATGACCACCGACCAAGTCGCAGCGCTGGGCACCGCGCAAGTGGCAGGTTTGAGCACCGCTCAGGTGGCTGCCCTGACCACCGCTGAAGTGGTGGCCTTGACCACTGGCCAGATGGCGGGTCTGAGCAGCGCCCAAGTCGGTGCCTTGAGCACCGCGCAGGTAGCCGCTCTGGAAACCGCCGATCTGAAATCGCTGAGCACTGCGGCCTTGCGTGGTCTGACCACTGAGGGTGTGGCTGCTTTGAGCACCGACCAGGCCGCCGCCTTGAGCACGGCCCAGGTGGCTTCGCTGAGCACCGCGCAAGTGGCGGCGATCAGTACGGCCGATGTGGCGGCGCTGACCACCAGCCAGGCTGCCGCGCTGACCAGCACGCAAACGGCTGCCTTGAGCACCGCCCAGGTCGCCGCGATGAGCACGGCCGATGTGGCCGCGCTGACCAGCACCGCACTGCGCGGCTTGACGACCGACGCGATCGTAGCCCTGAGCACGGCGCAAGTGGCCGGGCTGACCACGGCTGAAGTGTCCAACCTGAGCACGGCGCAAGTCGCTGCCCTGGAAACGGCTGACCTGGCCTCCCTGGGCACCGCGCAGATCCGCGCCCTGAGCACGGCACAAGTGGCCGCCCTGAGCACGGCACAAGTGGCCAACCTGACCACCGACCAGGTGGCGGCGCTGGGCACTGCCCAATTGGCTGGTCTGAGCACGACGCAAATCGCGGCCCTGACCACCGCTGAAATCGTGGCCCTGACCACTGGCCAAGTGGCCGGCCTGGGCAGCGCGCAACTGGCCGCCTTGAGCACCGCCCAGATCGCGGCCATGGAAACGGCCGACGTGAGGTCGCTGAGCACGGCAGCTCTGCGCGGCTTGAGCACCGATGG